>CAYVXC010000053.1:4502-12880 GCA_964454925.1 uncultured Bacteroides sp. | reverse complement strand
ACAATCTCGCGTTCGCGCGGAGTGAGAATAATATCGCCGTGTTCGTCAAGATTGTTATTAGGAAATTCGTCCTTTTCCGAAGTTTTCGGGTATTCTTTCGCATCCTCAACTTTCATCTCGAGTTTCATAACGGCCGGGACAAAAAGCGAATCCTCCATGCGGCAGTGTGCTGCAAGGTCATTTTCAAGCGTAATAACGTCATAAAGGACGGAATTGAACATATCGACCCTACCGTCTTCTGCAGTGAAATGACCTACAAACAACTCTTTCAATTCAGCAAGTTTACCGACTATTGGCTGGTGAGAGTCTTCAAAATCGCTGATAGAAAAATTATTATCGGCACGGCCCTCCAAAAGCTTTTCTACATAGGGGAACACGCGGTCCTCTTCGTAGGCGAGATGGTGCCTAACATCCTCGATAAACTTATCGAGGTGACGGACAAACAAAAATGTATAGTCGCCCGGAGTCCCGGTAGAAATAGCTTCTATGAGCTTTGATCTGATTCCGGGCATCACATAGCCGAGGAAATACTCGTGGGCGCTTTTCAGATAGTTAATAAGAGTGGGGAGGTGAATGCTGAAAGCTTTATACGGCCTGTGAGCAATGAAGTTTATGACAGCAAGAAAAGTTTGAGTATCAACGCCGTTGTCCTTACAGACATCAGCAACCATAGCTTCGCCAAATCCCAAGGGAATTTTAAAACGGCTTAAAGCCGGCAAAGTTTCGTGATTTGAAAAAACGATGTCTCTCATTCTGTCGAACGAGTCAAAAAATATTGAATCACCGGTACTTGTTTCTGTCATAAGCTTCAGATTTTTATGCAAAATTACTGTCTTTTAAACTTTTTGCCAAACCGAGTATGAAGTATTTTAGGCAGTAACGAGGCTGACATCCTGATAAAACATATGATTCACGGCGTCAATATACCATAAATAAGGTATTGTGGACATGGCCCGAATGGCTTACCTTTGTCCCGAAATAATCAAATGAAATAGTTTAGTTAGTAAATAGAGACAAAAAAAGTCGACGCGAGATGCGCCGACTTTACTTTTAAAAATTCCTTCGATTATAACATTTCAACCGAACGACGGATGAACTTGGTTAGATCGGCCCCTTTCAAAAGTCCGTTTGCAAGAAGTGCGAGGTCGATGAGTTGACTGACGGTCTTGTGACCGGTTGCAAATTCCGAAGCAATACTTTCCTGTTTGCTTCTTATTTCATCGAGCTTCTTTTCGAGATCCTTAATCTGCTGTTCTTTTTCTGCGTCGGGTTTGTCTTTTGTTTCGGAGTGCAGGGAATCAAGTTTTTTGTTCACTTCGTCGTATTCGTCGATCAATGGCTGATACTTGTCTTTAAGTTCGTCATTGACAGCTTTCCGGATATCAATGATATGCTTGTTTTCAGTGTTGACAACGAGATTATAGCTGTCGGGAAGTTCGCCATAGAATGACATTGCCGAATTCATTGCAGCCATATCCTTCATTCGACGCATGTACTCATTCTGAGTGATGAGGACAGGCATATCGTTGGCATTCAGAGCTTCAAAGGTTACGATGAAGTTCGCTCCATCGACTTTAGGAATAGAATTTGTGAAGACTCCGGTCATGACAGATCGTTCGAGAACCGAGATGTCTGATTCTTTTTTACCTTCTTTATTGATAAGATTGTCGATGGTGTCGCTGTCGACACGTACAATCCGAGTTTTCTCAAGCTTTGATTCGAGGAACTGGACAAAGTGGTTGTCAAGTTGTCCATCCATTACAAGGACATTATAACCACGGTCGTTTGCGGTTGTGATGTAGCTGTATTGCTCGATCGGATTGGTCGTGTAGAGCCAGATGAGTTCACCTGACTTGTCGGTTTGAGACGATTCAGTCAAAGTTTTGTATTCGTCCAAAGTGAAATATTTACCTTCGGTATCTTTGACGAGAACGAATTTCATGGCCGCTTCAGCAAATTTCTCGTCGGTCAGCATGCCATATTCAATAAAGATTTTGATGTCGTCCCATTTCGATTCAAATTCTTTCCGATCTTTACGGAACAGCTCGTCAAGACGAGAGGCAACTTTCTTCGTAATATAAGAAGAAATCTTTTTAACGGCTGTATCAGACTGGAGATAGCTTCGAGAAACGTTCAACGGAATATCAGGTGAATCAATTACGCCCTGAAGCAACATCATGAATTCAGGAACAACGCCTTCAACCGAGTCGGTAACGAAAACCTGATTGCAGTATAACTGAATTCGGTTTTTGTTAACCTCGAAATTATTCTTGATTTTCGGGAAGTAGAGAATACCTGTCAGAGTGAAGGGGTAATCTACATTCAGGTGAATCCAGAACATCGGATCTTCCTGGCCGGGGTATAGTTCATGATAGAAATCAAGATAATCCTTGTCTGTCAGTTCGCTTGGCTTTTTGGTCCATCGGGGTTCGGTAGCGTTGATAACTTTGCCGTCGCTCACAACGGGTACCGGCAAGAAACGACAATACTTTTTAAGAAGGGTATCAATCCTGATCTGTTCAAGATATTCCTTGTTTTCGTCATCAATGTAAAGCACTATATCCGTACCACGTTCGGCTTTTTCTATGGGTTCCATTGTGAACTCAGGAGAACCGTCACATTCCCATTTGACAGCTTCAGCTCCTTCCTTCCATGAAAGAGAGCGAATCTCGACCTTCTTGGCGACCATAAACGCCGAGTAAAAGCCTAATCCGAAATGACCGATGATCGAAGCAGCTGAATCTTTGTATTTTTCAAGGAATTCTTCTGCACCTGAAAAAGCGATCTGATTGATATATTTATTGATGTCGTCAGCAGTCATGCCAATACCATGGTCGCTGACTGTCAGAGTCCCGGCTTCTTTGTCAACGGTAACTTTGACATCCATATTGCCGAGTTCGCCTTTAAACTCACCAAATGATGACAAGGTTTTCATTTTCTGAGTGGCGTCCACAGCATTACTTACAAGCTCACGGAGAAAAATTTCATTGTCGCTATATAAAAATTTCTTAATGACAGGAAAAATGTTTTCCGTGGTAACTCCAATTGTTCCTTTTTGCATAGTAGGTTGTATGTTTTAAGTAGTTATGATATACGGTTTATGATCTTGTTCCAATACTATAAACGATTGGACGGTAACGAAAGTTCTGAAAAAAAGTCCCATACAGGAAACAGCGCTTTTAAGCGCTGTTTCTATGAGAGTATCAATGGGTTAAGCTTCTTTTGAAGTCCGGCTTATGATTTTATCAGCCTCTTTGTCGTAATCAATGATTATCTCAGCTCCGGGCTCGACATTCGCGCTTATGATGAGCTCGGCCAGTTCGTCTTCGAGATATTTCTGAATCGCACGTTTCAGGGGACGCGCACCGAATTGGCTGTCATAGCCTTTCTCAGCGACAAAATTCTTGGCCTCGTCGGTAAGAGTCAGTTTATAGCCGAGATTCTCGACACGCTTAAAGAATCCGCTGAGCTCAACATCGATGATCTTGAAGATAGCCTCTTTGTCAAGGGTATCGAACATTATGATGTCATCGATTCGGTTCAAAAATTCCGGCGCGAATGCTTTGTTCAGAGCCTTTTGAAGAACGCCGTGAGTCTTTGTCTTATCAGTTTCAGTTGAACCTGAAGCGGTGTTGAAACCGACTCCCGAGCCAAAATCACGTAATTGACGGACGCCGATGTTTGAGGTCATAATAATAATCGTGTTCTTAAAGTCAACGCGACGGCCGAGACTGTCTGTCAGGCGTCCTTCGTCCATGACCTGAAGAAGGAGATTGAACACATCGGGATGGGCCTTTTCGATTTCGTCGAGAAGGACGATGGAGTAGGGGTGACGGCGGACTTTTTCAGTCAGCTGACCGCCTTCTTCATAACCGACGTAACCGGGAGGCGCTCCGACAAGACGTGATACAGTGAATTTTTCCATGTATTCACTCATGTCGATTCGAATCAGTGTGTCGGCCGAGTCGAACATGTATTCAGCCAATTTTTTAGCCAGATGGGTTTTACCGACTCCGGTCGGGCCAAGGAACATGAACGTACCTATAGGCTTGTTTGGGTCTTTAAGACCTATTCGGTTGCGTTGGATAGCTTTGACAATTTTGTCGATGGCACCGTCCTGTCCGATAATATTCTGTTTGAGGACAGGAGCCATCTCGAGGAGTCTTTTACCTTCGGCCTGGGCAACGCGCTGAACCGGGACACCGGTCATCATGGCGACCACTTCGGCAACCTTGTCGGCATCGACTGTCTCACGCTCGTTTTCGAGCTTTGATTCCCAATCTTTTTTTGCCGCAGAAAGTTCGTCGGTCAGACGCTGAGCGGTATCACGCCACATAGCGGCGCGTTCGAAATCCTGGGCGCGAGCCGCGTCAAGTTTGTTTTTGGTAGCGCTGTCGATCTCGTTTTCAAGACGTTCGATATTCTCCGGAACAACGATGTTTGTCAAATGAACACGTGAACCGGCTTCATCAAGAGCATCAATTGCTTTGTCAGGGAAGTTTCGGTCAGAAATATATCTGTCTGTAAGTTTTACACACGCTTCTAACGCTCCGTCGGTAAAAGTTACATTGTGATGGGACTCATATTTATCCTTGATATTATGAAGAATAGCCAGCGTTTCTTCTGCAGTCGTAGGCTCAACCATGACTTTTTGGAAACGACGTTCGAGTGCACCGTCTTTTTCGATATTCTTCCGGTATTCATCAAGAGTCGTAGCGCCAATACACTGAACTTCGCCACGAGCGAGTGCAGGTTTAAGCAAGTTGGCCGCATCCATTGAGCCTTGAGGATTTCCAGCGCCTACAATTGTATGGATCTCGTCAATGAACAGAATGATATCGGGATTCTTGGAGAGTTCGTTAAGAATTGTCTTGATTCGTTCTTCAAACTCACCGCGGTATTTTGTGCCCGCAACCATGCTTGCCATGTCGAGCGAGACGACCCTTTTGTTGAAAAGTACACGAGATACTTTTCGTTGGACAATGCGTAACGCAAGCCCTTCGACAATAGCAGATTTTCCCACTCCGGGCTCACCGATAAGAACAGGATTGTTCTTTTTTCGACGGCTTAGAATCTGGGCAAGTCGTTCGATTTCGGTATCACGTCCGATAACCGGGTCGAGACGTCCTTCAGCGGCCGCGGCAGTCATGTCATTGCCGAACTTGTCGAGCATCGGAGTATCATTGCCCGACCGCGACGAAGTTGTCCGTGACTTCTGGCGGGGTTGTTCAGGATTGCGGTTTTCCTTGCTTTCTCCCGGGAAATCTTCGTCATCACCGGGTTCGGCAAAGCTGCCTGAAACCTGAGAAGCCTTAAAGAGGTCCCGATAATTTATTCCGTTATTTTTGAGCTGTTTCATAAAATGCGTATCGTGTAAATCGGTTGTTCGCAGGTAAGCCAAAAGGACGTGCTTTGATTTCACTTCGCTGTCACGGCTTAGACGCGATTCCAGAATGCTTAATTTCACGAGCCTGTTGACCTGAGGATCAACGCTGAAAATTTCATTGTCGCCAATAGGCTTTTCATCGGGATCACAATATAGTTCGGTATCAAGCTCGCCAAAAAGAGTTGCCAACTCATCATTATTCATTGAGTCAGACAACAGCTGATAACCCGAATCACGCAATTTATACATGGCCAGAAGAAGAAATTCCGGACTGATGTTGCGTTGGCCGTGATTCCGGGCCTGAATAGCACTCTCGTTGAGTAAAGAATTTAGTTCAGGAGGGAGATTGGGTATCATGTATTTTTCTTTCCTTAGTAATAATTTTCTCTTAATTAATCAACATTATGACACATGTACAAAAACCGTGCCAAAATCATCGGGAAAGCCCCGGAAAGGAGACGTCACCCGAGTGAACATCATGCAAACTTAAAAACACTAAAAAATGATTTTTGCCTATTCAAAGTTACATCTTTTTTCGAAAAATTTGCCTATCTTTGTATGTTATTTTGGCCGCCCAACGGCTTTTTTACTTCTTTTTAACCGAACGGGCTAAGGCAATACATTAATTAACATCATATTATATGTTAGAAACCCAAGAAGACCGCATTGTAAAGATTAATATTGAGAACGAGATGAAAACTGCCTACATCGACTATTCGATGTCAGTTATCGTTTCTCGAGCTCTTCCGGATGCCCGTGACGGCATGAAGCCTGTTCAGCGCCGAGTGCTTTTCGGAATGGACCAAATGGGCAATACAAGCGACAAACCCCATAAGAAATCCGCAAGTTGTGTTGGCGAAGTGATGGGTAAATATCATCCCCACGGCGACAGTTCGATTTATGGTACAGTCGTTCGCCTCGCTCAGGACTGGAATCTCCGATATACACTTGTCGACGGTCACGGAAACTTTGGATCAATTGACGGGGCTTCTCCTGCGGCAATGCGTTATACCGAAGTACGACTTGCCAAGATAGGAGAGGAAATGCTGTCTGATATTAAAGATGAAACAGTAGACTTTGTTCCTACATACGATAATACACGAACCGAACCCGTTGTTCTACCGACGCGTTTTCCGAATCTGCTTGTAAATGGGGCGTCGGGTATTGCTGTCGGTATGGCAACCAATATGCCTCCTCACAATCTCACGGAGTCTATCAACGCATCGGTCGCTCTTATCGACAATCCTGACATCACTGTCTCGGAACTGATGAAATACATCCCGGCACCTGATTTCCCCACCGGTGGTACCATTTATGGTTATAACGGAGTTAAGGCCGCTTATGAGACAGGTAGAGGGCGTGTAATCATTCGTGCGAAAGCCGATATCGAACACGAAGGCAACCATGATGTCATCGTTGTTAACGAAATCCCGTATGGAGTTAATAAGGCAGAGTTAATCAAATACATTGCCGAACTCGTTACCGAAAAGAAGATTGACGGAATTGCCGATATTAACGACGAGACCGACTTCGAAGGTATGCGAATCGTTATTAAGCTCAAGAGCGATGCAAATGCAAACGTTGTACTGAATAAACTCTATAAGATGAGTCAGATGCAGGCTTCGTTCAGCATCAATAATGTCGCACTCCTTAACGGCCGCCCTTATACCCTCAATCTGAAACAGCTTCTTCAAGCGTTTATTGACCATCGTCATGAAGTCGTTATCAGGCGTACACGTTTCAGACTTGCAAAAGCCGAAGAACGTCTTCATATTCTGGCCGGTCTGATTATCGCGTCCCAGAATATCGACGAAGTCATCGAGATTATCCGTTCTTCAAAAAATGTCGACGAGGCCAAGACACGGCTTATGGAACGCTTCAGCCTGACAGAGGCTCAGGTTACAGCGATTGTAGAAATGCGACTCCGCAACCTTACAGCTCTTGAGCAGACTAAGCTTGAAGAGGATTATAAGAAACTCGAAGACTATGTGGCTGAACTGAATCTCATCCTTAACGATGACCACGTTTGCCGCGAATTGATTAAAAAAGAATTAATCGACGTAAGAGATAAATTTGGTGATGAACGTAAAACGGTAATTGATTATACAGCCGGAGACTTCAACGCCGAGGATTTCTATGCCGACGATGACATGGTTATCACAATCTCTCATTTAGGTTATATCAAACGCACACCGTTGACCGAGTTCCGTGCTCAAAACCGCGGAGGTGTAGGAGCCAAAGGTTCAAATACCCGTGATGAGGATTTCATTGAACATATTTATACCGCTTCGATGCACTCGACAATGCTCTTCTTCACCCAGCGAGGTCTGGTATATAAGATGAAAGTATATGAGCTTCCGGAAGGTGCCAAGAATTCAAAAGGCCGTGCGCTTCAAAATCTTCTCGATATAGAGGCCGGTGACAAAGTCAATGCATTTATCAGCTGTAAGTTCCTCAATGATGCTGAATATGTGAACTCTCATAATCTTGTATTCGCTACGGCTCGGGGAGTCGTTAAAAAAACATCGCTTGCCGAGTATGCCCGTGTTCTTGCCAAAGGTAAGAAAGCGATCATTCTCCGTGACGAGGACCGGCTCGTCGGAGTAGAACTTACCGATGGAAATTCCGAAGTTCTGCTTGCAAACCGTGCCGGCCGTGCCATTCGGTTCCATGAAGACAAGATCCGCCAGATGGGCCGTGTGTCAACCGGTGTCCGAGGTATGACACTGGACGGACCCGATGACGAGGTTATTGGTCTGATTACATTGACAGCAGACACCGAGGATACTATCCTTGTACTCTCAGCGAATGGTATAGGCAAACGCTCACGTCTCGATGACTATCGAGTTACCAACCGTGGCGGTAAAGGAGTCAAGACTATTAATATAAATGAGAAAACAGGTGAATTGGTCGCCTTCAAGAGCGTCAATGATGAAACCGACCTCATTATTATCAATCAGTCGGGCATTACTATCAGAATTCGTGTTGCTGA
>CAYVXC010000053.1:0-4402 GCA_964454925.1 uncultured Bacteroides sp. | reverse complement strand
ATATAACCCGTTTTTTATACTTTTTACCAATGAAAAAAACATTATTTCTGCTGGCAGCCGGTTTAGTCGGTTTTTCAGCAAACGCTCAGACCGATGTTCTGAAAGAAGCTGAGCGCGCAATGAAAGGTGACAAAGGCTATACCGAAGTACTTGCCATTGTTACTCCGGCGTTCTCAAACCCTGAAACCGCCAAGAACGCACAGACATATTATATTCCCGGTAAAGCCGGTTTCAAACAGTATGACGCTCTGCTTGGCAGACAGCAGCTTGGTATGCTCAAGGATGGCGAGTCTCTAATCATGGCTAACGCTCTTCTCGGTGGCTATGACAACTTTATGAAAGCTCTTCCTCTTGATACTGTCGTTGATGCAAAAGGTAAAGTTAAAACAAAATATTCGAAAGAAATTGTCAGTACAATCGCCGGCCACTACAATGACTTCTCGTCTGCGGCTGCCGAATTCTTCAATGCGAAGGAATTTGACAAAGCTTATAAGGGCTGGGATATCTTCTGCAAACTTTCTGCTGATGCATCGCGCTTCGGCATCAAGGCTCATCCCGATACTGTAGTGGCAAACTTCATGTTCAATCGCTCGCTCGCAGCTTGGCAGAATGACGATTTCCCCGGAGCCGTTAATTCTTTCCGTGAAGCTATCCAATATGGTTTCAATAAGCCCGAAGTATTTGAATATGGTATCGGAGCCGCTCAGAATGCCAAAGACCCTGAAGCCATTCTTGAATTCGCAACCGAGGGTAACAAACGTTTCGGAGCAAGCGATCCTCAGTACATCAATCAAATTATCAACTACTACCTCCAGACGAGCAAATATGACGAAGCAATCACATATCTTGATGCAGCCATCGCTGAAAATCCAAACAATGCTCAGTACTATGCTCTGAAGGGTATCATCATGGATAATAAAAACGATCTGAATGCAGCTTCTGAACTCTACCGTAAAGCCCTCAGTCTCGATGCAGACAACGGTCTCGCCAATCATTACCTCGGCCGTGCTATCGGTCTTAAAGCCGGTCAGCTCAGTGATGCCTATGAAGGCGATCCTACTAAATTCGGTGAATACAAAGAAGCTACCCTCGTTCCGATGTTTAAAGAAGCAGTTGGCTATCTTGAAAAAGCATACGAAGTAGATAAGGATAACCGTAAAACTATTCTCGACACCCTTAACGTTCTTTACTATCAGCTGGATGACGAACAGGGTATGGAAAGCGTAAAAATGCGTAAACTAGACGATTAATAAAGACTCCGATAGTTCTTTATTTGTTAAATAAATTCAAACCGGTCGCGGATTTCTTTCTGTGGCCGGTTTCATTTTGATTTTGACAACTGTTTTTTTATAACTTGTTTTGTCATATCATCAAAAGATACTAAATTTGCATGATAATAACGACAGCTATCCCGATTCTGCGGTTAATTTTGCTGTCAACCGTCTATTGCATTTTATAACCAAGCTCAGTCTTATCTCTGACAATACTATTTTTGAGGCTTCTAAAGTGGAAAAGGAACCTGAAACTAAAAATAAGGACACACGGTACAAAATCTGGCTACCGCTGTTTGGCGCATTCATGATTATTGCAGGTATGTTTCTGCAATGGTTTCTGCATCGCTCGGAAGAACGTACAGACGCGGAGAAGCAGTTGAGCCAGCTTTTGCATCTGATACAGGAGAATTATGTCGACGAAATCAGCATGGACTCCCTTGTGAATCTTGCGATTCCTGCTATAGTATCGAGCCTCGATCCTCATTCCGTTTACATATCTGCGGCCGAACGAGAAGCTGTGGACAATGAACTGGAAGGCTCGTTCAGTGGTATCGGCATCCAGTTCCGCGTGTTCTCCGATACCGTTGTCGTGATAGAAGTCGTAAAAGGAGGTCCGAGTGAAAAAGTTGGTATGATGGCCGGTGACCGGATTGTGAGTGTTGATGGTAAAAATATCGCCGGAACAGGAATATCGATGGATGAAGTTCCCAATCTTCTCCGCGGTCCCAAGGATTCGACAGTCAAGCTTGAGGTCCTGAGACCCGGATATGACAAGCCTTTGCAGTTTAATGTCGTTCGTGGTGATATACCTGTTACGAGTATAGATGCGTCATTCCTTATTGACGACACTACAGGTTATGTCAAAGTCAATAAGTTCGGCCGCAATACATACAATGAGTTCCTTCAGTCGCTCATTTCTTTGCGTTCGTCTGGTGCCGAGGACTTTATTATCGATCTTCGTGGTAACGTAGGAGGTTATATGGAGGCGGCGGTCATGATGGTCAACGAATTCCTGCCTCAGAACCGTCTTATCGTTTCAACCAAGGGCCGTCATCCCGAGGAAGATGCGGTGATTGCAAGCGACGGTCACGGCTATTTTGCCGATGCACGTGTGATAGTGCTCATTGACGAAATGTCAGCGAGTGCAAGCGAGATTTTTGCCGGTGCTCTCCAGGACAATGATCGCGGTTTGATTCTCGGTCGCCGTTCATTCGGAAAAGGTCTCGTTCAGCGCCAGATGGAACTTAACGACGGGTCAGAACTGAGACTTACCATTCAGCGTTATTACACTCCTTCAGGGCGTTCTATTCAGAAAAACTATACACCGGGAATGAATAGCGACTATGTCGATGAAATATACGAGCGATTCACGTCCGGAGAACTTCTCGCCCTCGATTCGACTAAGGTTGATCGTGAGCATGTCTATTCAACCGTCGGTGGACGACCCGTATATGGTGGTGGAGGCATCATCCCTGATATGTTTGTGCCGAATGATACTTCAGCTGTAACATCCTACTATGTTAACGTAGTCAATAAGGATCTGATAAGCAAGTACGCGTTCGAATATGTAGATCTGAATCGGCAATCGCTTGTCAAGTGCAAGAATGTGAACGAGTTGCTTAAGCAGTTGCCTCCGGATGAAACTCTGCTTGGTTCATTTGCCGAGTACGCGAAGAAAAATGGGGTTGCTCCGCGATGGTACTATATCAACATTTCGATGCCGTTGATTGTTAATCAAATAAAAGCATTGATTGCGCGCGATGTTTTTGGTGTTTCAGGATATTATCAAGTATTCAGCGACATCGACAATAATGTTATCGCGGCCAAAGATGCTTTTATTCAGGGAAAAGCTGATTTCCCGATAAAAGATTAACGGATAAATACTGATAAAACATGAAAAAAGAAGATGTCAGAAGGCGTGTGAAAGCCCAGAAATCAATACTTGATGAAAGCGAACGTATTACGGCGGCCCAGGCTGTTTTTGATATGCTTGAGAAAACCGCCGCATTCATGATGTCAGATCATATACTGATGTATCATTCGCTACCGGACGAATTGCCTACGACAACTTTCTTAGATAAATGGAGCGGTAGGAAGCATTTTTACCTGCCACGAGTAAATGGTCTGAATCTCGAGATTTTACCCTATGACCGTTCGCGCCTTGCGCTCGGCGCTTTCCATATCGAGGAGCCTACCGGAGATGAAACGGTAAGTGTGAATGATATCGAACTTGTGATAGTTCCGGCTGTAGGATATGATTCGCGAGGAAACAGGGTAGGGCGCGGAAAAGGCTACTATGATAGATTGCTCGCCGAGTCACGTGCGACTAAAGTGGGTGTGGTATACGACTTTCAGGTTGTCGACGAGATAGAATCGGAACCCCATGATGTCAGAGTTGATATTGTTATTACAGACAAAGCGTGGTATCATACTGCAACCGGGCGTAAGATGGTGAAATAACGCATTATTTCCTATATACAGAAAAAAGAGAATCGGTCTGCTTCTGACAAGAATGCGGGCCGATTCTCTTTCGATAGGCAGGTGACATGACGTTTAAGAGAAGTTTAAGATTTTTTTAGGTCATATTTAAGACGTAAATATTTGTCCGTCACCAAAAAAAGTTGTACCTTTGTGGACCGATTATGTCCAAATAATTTTTACGACCGTCGGTGTCTGTCCGCTTTTGGCCGAGCGGAAGATATTTTACGGTCAATTTATTTAACTATCAATCAACAATTTAAAAGTGGATACTTTAAGCTACAAAACTCTCACTGTTGGCCCTGAAACCCTCGAACGCGAATGGGTAGTTATCGATGCTACCGATCAGGTTCTCGGCCGTCTGTGCGCCAAAGTTGCGAAACTTCTCCGCGGTAAGTACAAACCCGGCTACACTCCTTACATGGAATGTGGTGACCATGTCGTTATCATCAATGCCGACAAGATTCGTCTGACCGGTAAAAAGATGACCGACAAAATCTATCTCAGCTACACCGGTTATCCCGGCGGTCAGCGTGAAACCACTCCTGAAGTGCTTATGAAAAAATCTTTCAACAAGCACCTCAAAGCCGGCATGCACCCCCTGTTCAACCGCGTGATGAAAGGTATGCTTCCCAAAAACCGTCTGGGTC
>CAYVXC010000052.1:9211-13212 GCA_964454925.1 uncultured Bacteroides sp. | reverse complement strand
CGGGATGTGGTCCATCGTTCTACGAGGGTGATCGGGTCTTAAATAATGCAAATTTTTGGTGGATTGTTGACAGTTTCGGACAAAAGCGTTAACTTTGTCAGTCCGAAATTATTAATACAGTATAACCAATCCCAGTGAAACTGAAAAAACTATTGCTATCGGTAAGTCTCGTGGCTTTTGCCCTGGCTTTATCGGCTCAGAATAATGTCGTAGAAGAGGTCGCGTGGACCATTGGCGACAATCCTATCTACAAATCAGAAATTGAACAACTTTATCAGGATCTCCTTCAGGACCGTACACCCATAAAGGGTGACCCCTATTGTGTGATTCCCGAAATGATTGCCGTTCAGCGTCTCTATCTTCATCAGGCCGATCTCGACACCGTTGAGATCAATTCGGCCCAGTTGCAGGCTCAGGTTGACGGACAGATGAATTATCTCGTCAATCAGCTCGGTTCGCGCGAAAAAGTTGAAGAGTATTTTCGTAAATCCTATAACGAAATCCGCGAACACTTTGCAACCGACATTACTAACCGTCAGCGTGTCAGAATGGTCCAGGAAGACCTGACGAAAAATATAAAAGTGACGCCGGCTGACGTCAGACGTTATTTCAGCAATCTTCCCAAAGACTCGGTTCCTTATGTTCCCCGTCAGGTCGAGGTCCAGATTGTTACGATCAACCCTCTTATTCCCCGTCAGGAAATTGACGATGTCAAAGCGCGTCTGCGTGATTTTGCAGAGCGTGTCAACAGCGGTGAATCTGACTTTTCCACTCTCGCTATTCTCTACAGTGAAGCTCCGGAAGGCGTCCGCGGCGGTGAAATCGGTTTCTTGGGCCGTGGTCAGCTCGCGCCTGAATATGCGGCCGTCGCATTCAATCTGAATGACCCCAAGAAGGTCTCGAAAATTGTGGAGACCGAGTTTGGTTTCCATATCATACAACTGATTGAGAAGCGTGGTGACCGCATCAATACCCGTCATATCCTCCTTCGTCCGAAGGTTTCGGATAAAGACCTCACCGACGCTATCACTCGTCTTGATACCCTCCGCTCTGAAATTCTGAAAGGTAAGGGGACTTTTGAAGAGGCTGCACGTTATGTATCTCAAGACAAAAATACCCGGAATAGTCACGGGGTGATGGTTAACGATGAAAACGGAACGACACGTTTCGAGATGAGTCAGCTCCCTCAGGAAGTAGCCCGTGCTGTCGCTGACCTCGAAATAGGTGAAATTTCTGCACCCTTCATCATGAAGGATCCTAAACGCGACCGCGATATCGTTGCGATCGTAAAACTCACCAACCGAATTGATGCTCACCAGGCCAATCTGTCAGACGACTACCAGCTGATCAAGGGTATGTATGAAAGCGCACGCAAGCAGGAAATTCTCGACAAATGGCTCGCGCGTAAAATCAATGAGACCTACATCAGGATTGAAGACGGCTGGCGTGGATGTGACTTCGAACATCAAGGATGGATAAAACAGAAGTGAATCCCGACAAAAGACTCTTCCATACCGGACAAAGACGCCGAATGGTCCGACGACGCTGGCTGATAGGGCTGACGGTCGCACTGTTCGGCTCGTCATCTTTCGTGGGTGCCTTTATCCCCTCGGAAACAAAGGAGCATAAGCAGCCGACGCCGATTACTCCGGAAATACCATCGGTGAAGCGCACGGAAAATCTCGTTTTTCTCGAGCATGCCGATGAGCTTTACAAAAATAGTTATGACCCATACATGATTCTGGTCGGAAATGTGCATTTCTCGAAAGGAGGAATGCAGATGTACACCGACAGCGCTCATTACTACGAAAGCACGGGGTCGTTCGACGCGTTCGGGAATGTCAGGATGGAACAGGGTGACACACTGTTTGTCTATGCCGACGAGCTCAACTATGACGGGCGGACCGATATTGCAAATCTGTTTGGATTTGATGGAAACAACGTCAAACTGATCAACCGCGATGTCAAACTGGAGACAGACATCTTTACCTATGACCTTGCTCACGAACTTGGTTCTTACTATACAGGCGGTGTACTGACCGACCGCAATAACCGTCTCGAATCGGTGGAGGGCGAATACTCTCCGGTCACGAAGGACGCGGATTTCTTCACCAATGTGATTCTCACGAGTGTCAGACCCGATGACAATATAAGAATGGTCGGCGATGCGCTCTATTATAATACGGTCACCCATATAGCCGAGTTTACAACACCGACAGTCATCACCAATAAAGATGGCCGGATCGATTCTGAAAGTGGTGTTTACAATACCGAGACAGAGTTTGCCGAACTGTTTGCCCATTCGATTGTCACTACGACGCGAGGTTCGACGCTTGAGGGTGACACGCTGTTCTATGACCGAAAACTCGGTTTCGGAGAAGCGTTCGGTAATATGGTTCTCAACGACACGATCAAAAAAAGCCGTCTTTGTGGCGATTACGGTTACTACAACGAAGTTACCGACAGTGCCTTTGTAACCGGCCATGCTCTCGGAATGGAGTTTTCACAAGGCGACACACTCTATATTCACGGCCGTTATCTAAAGTCAATCGCACGTGTGGATTCGACACCACGAGTGGTCGGAACCGATACTATCCGGATCGAAGCACCGGCCGATACACTTGTCGCTGAAGCTATTCCCGATTCGTTAAACGTTCCTCTCTATGAATATGTTGACCGAAAAGAGGTGATAGCCGATACGACCCATGTTATAACCGCATGGCCACGTGTCAGGTTCTATCGTTATGATATGCAGGGGCTCTGTGACTCTCTCGTCTACACCCAGGCAGATTCGACAGTGAGGCTTCATCACCACCCGATAATCTGGAGCGAAGAGAGACAGATATTCGGAAATGTGATCAATGTCCTGATGAATGATTCGACCGTTGAACGTGTTGATCTTCCGGATTTCGGTTTCACTGCCCAGGGCCTTCTTGAAGATCATTATAACCAGATAACCGGGAAATCCATGACTGCGTGGTTTGAAGATGGAGACATCTCACGTATCCTTGTATCGGGATCGGTCGAGGGAATACTGTTTCCGGAGGAAAACGATTCTACCATAAATAAACTCGTCAACTTCCAGACCGCGAATCTCGAAGGGTGGCTTGAAAATCAGGTGATGAAGCGTACCAAGATGTGGCCCGAGACTTCGGGAAATGTAACGCCCCTGTATCTTGCCCGGAAAACTGATCTTTTTCTACCAAAATTTGTCTGGTACAGCGAGATTCGTCCGACCTCGGTCAACGATATCTTTATAATTCCACCGATGATGGAAGAACTGATGAGAGACCGGCCCATAACTGAAATCGCATATAGAAAGGATATGCAACCGCTTGTGCCTGACGAAACTCAGGCGGAAGATGGAGAGATCGCTCCGATGCAGGCTCTCGAACCTCAGTCAGAAAGTAAACCGGAGGAAGCGGAACAAGTGGAATCTGCAAAAGATGAATCGGGTGAAGAGTGAAGAGATAAGACAGACCGTTGACAGTCTGTTGGCCGGCGATGCGCTGCAGGACGCTATAAGATATTCCTCAGAGGAACTGGCGATGGCCGACTCGCGTCTCCACTCGGTTTACTCGTCAGTGGATGATCCTTCAGCTCGACTCGAAGCGATGTCAGAATTGCTTTCGGCCGGAGTGATACACGCTGATTGTCTTTTTCGCGGTCATTATTATGCAGACACAGTGACTCTCTGCCTGACTTTGTTGCTCATGGCTTCGGCTGACTATCGGCTCGATGATTCATCGATCGGTCCTTCGGCGATGGCATTATGTTATCTTGCTCTGGTGTCTCTTGAAGCCGAGAGCCCGAGACTCAGTGATATCGCGTCACAGGTCCCCGACGGAGAAGAACATGTAAGGCGCACTGTCAGTTGTCTTGCGTCGGTGATGTATTGTCTATATAATAGGTTTAAAGATAGTTCCGGGCCGTGGGGGATACGTGTTTATGAGCTTCTTGACGGAATTAAAAACGACGGGATTATCACCGCGCCGTTCATC
>CAYVXC010000052.1:0-9111 GCA_964454925.1 uncultured Bacteroides sp. | reverse complement strand
TCGAAACGCTGTGCTTTCCAGCGCAGGCCGTCGATGTGTCTGAGTTTTTTCTGAGCTTCGTAGACCGGTAGGGACATATAGAGAGGAACCTTTTTCATCTCATGAAGCATATAGGCGGAGATTACCCCGCTTACCAGCATAATGGCACTGTATGCGATCGATACCCATAGAGGTACTCCCAGATGATCGAGTGGCGGCCAAAGACAGAACGCCATGCAAAATGCCAGAATCATTAACCGCCGGTATGTCCGACATAGATTGCTGAGCGGGTCTTTGGTTCGGGGCTTCGTATTTATGTTGATGTTTATGTTCATCGGTTGGTTCCTTTTCAGAATTCTTTTTTCAGTCGCTTTTTTATCCTGTTTAGGCGAGTCGCCACGTTAGAGTGGGACAGACCTGTAACTTCGGCAATTCGTTCGTATGATTCTTCGTCAAGCCAAAGAGTCACGATAGCCTTGTCGATAGGATTCAGTCCGTTTATGAGTTGGTGGAGACGGTCAATGTCGTCGGTGCCGTATGTCGCGTCCTCGTTTTCGATGTCTCGGGCAACGCCAGTTTCAAGACTGACGGTATTGGTATGACGCAACATCGAGCGCAGATAGGAAATGCATGTGTTGATGGTTGTCCGGTAGAGCCAGGTCGTCAGGGCGGCCTCGCCTCTGAAACTTTTAAGACCGCGCCAGATGACGAGCATCACTTCTTGATAGAGGTCGTCAACACTGATGGTCGGAGTCGAATACACCCGACAAGTCCTCCGGATCAGTTCGGAGTGACGGTCGACAATCGTGTCAAACAGTACTTTTATCGGGTCTTTGGCGCTCATACATCCTTTAGACGTGAAAGTGATGCTATAATTACATCGAGGCGAGGGTATTTTTGATCGATTTAAAAAGAATTAATAAAGATGGGAATTGATGTTGCTCCGGTTGGACCGTACCTTTGTGATACAATAAAGAAAACGAAGTATCACTCTCAACTCTGAACAGCTATGACAACAATTGAAACCGACGATATCCTCTATGTAACCCTTATTCATCATGGACGCGCTTACAAGACCATGCGTTTGACCGGTGTAGACTCTATGGGTGAAATCATCAGTAATATGAGAAACGAGGTTCCGTCGCTGTCGGGTATGGCTACTGTTGACGTTCGAAACACTTCTCGCGGATGGTCAACCAGAAATACTCTCTACTTCCGTTGAGAAAACCCTCCCGTCTTGTCTCGTAAATCTGATTTTACGTCATAAAATAGAAATGAAGTAACTAATGGTGAAGACCCCGGCCGCGGTCAACAAATTGACGGCCGAATTTGTTAGATTGGCGAGCAGTGATGCCCGCCTTTGCTATTATCGGCAATCCTTTGAAGCCAAGTTTGGCACGGTATTTGTACTGTTCGATTAATAGAAAAAGAAAGTTTAACTGATAAATTTAAATTACACGACAACATGAACATCAAACCGCTTGCGGACCGCGTTCTGATTCAACCGGTACCCGCTGAAGAAGTTACCGTTTCAGGTATCATTATTCCTGATTCAGCCAAGGAAAAACCCCTTAAAGGTACAATCTTAGCCGTAGGTCCCGGCACCAAGGACGAAACCATGGAAGTCAAGGAAGGCGACGTGGTTCTCTATGGCAAATATGCCGGTACTGAACTTGAAGTTGATAACGAGACTGTAATTATCATGCGTCAGTCGGACATTCTGGCTGTAGTAGGCTAATCAACCCCTTTATCACAAACATAGCTAACACACAAAACCAATTGAAAAATGGCAAAAGAAATTAAATTCAATACCGAAGCTCGTACAGAGCTGAAAAAAGGTGTCGACATTCTTGCCGACGCCGTTAAAGTTACTCTTGGCCCGAAAGGCCGCAATGTAATTATTCAAAAAGCATACGGTGCACCCCATATCACCAAAGACGGTGTGTCGGTTGCACGCGAAGTCGAGCTTGACGATCCCATGCAGAATATGGGCGCTCAGCTCGTTAAGGAAGTTGCGTCGAAGACCGGCGACGATGCAGGCGACGGTACAACCACCGCAACCGTGCTCGCACAGGCCATCATCAACGTCGGTCTGAAAAACGTTACCGCCGGTGCAAATCCGATGGACCTCAAACGCGGCATCGACAAAGCTGTAGCTACCGTTGTTGAGGGCATCAAGGAAATTGCTGAACCCGTTGGTGACGATTTCAAGAAGATTGAAGACGTAGCCCGCGTGTCGGCCAACAACGACGAAACAATCGGCCGACTGATTGCCGAGGCAATGAAAAAAGTGAAAAAAGAAGGTGTCATCACTGTTGACGAAGCGAAAGGTACCGAAACCACTATCGATATTGTCGAAGGTATGCAGTTCGACCGTGGTTATATCTCCCCCTATTTCGTGACCAACACCGAGAAGATGGAAGCCGTTCTGGACGCGCCCTTCATTCTCATCTATGACAAAAAGATTTCGAACCTCAAGGACATGCTGCCCGTTCTCGAAGCAACCGCTCAGAGTGGCCGTCCTCTCCTTATTATTGCAGAAGATGTCGACCAGCAGGCTCTTGCAACCCTGGTCCTCAACAGCATCCGTGGTTCGTTGAAGATTTGTGCTGTCAAAGCTCCCGGATTCGGTGACCGTCGTAAAGAAATGCTTGAAGACATCGCTATCCTTACCGGTGGTACCGTCATCAGCGAAGAAAAAGGTCTCAAACTTTCGACTGCAACCCTGACCGATCTCGGTACAGCTGAAAAAGTGACCGTGACCAAAGAAAACACCACCATTGTAGGAGGTGCAGGTTCGAAGGAAGCTATTGATGCACGTACTGCTCAGATCCGTGCTCAGATCGAACAGACCACCAGCGACTATGACAAGGAAAAACTTCATGAACGTCTGGCTAAACTCGCCGGTGGTGTAGCAGTCCTTCATATCGGCGCACCCAGCGAAGTTGAAATGAAAGAAAAGAAAGACCGTGTTGACGACGCTCTCAGCGCAACCCGCGCAGCCATCGCCGAGGGTATTGTTCCCGGTGGCGGTGTCGCTTACATCCGTTGTCTCGGCCTTCTTGACAATATCAAAGGTGTTAACGAAGACGAACAGACCGGTATCGAAATCGTTCGTCGTGCAATCGAAGAACCTCTTCGTCAGATTGCAGCGAATGCCGGTGTTGAAGGTGCTGTCGTAGTTCAGAAAGTTAGCGAAGGCAAAGCCGATTTCGGTTATAATGCCCGCACCGACGAATACGAAGACCTTTATGCAGCCGGTGTTATTGACCCCGCGAAAGTTACACGTGTGGCTCTTGAAAATGCCGCTTCGATTGCCGGAATGTTCCTGACCACTGAATGTGTAATCTCTGATAAGAAAGAAGAAAATCCTGCTCCCGCCGCTCCCGCTATGGGAGGAATGGGCGGCATGATGTAATCCCATTATCTGACTGAAATCCGGCTGAAGCCGGAATAACGCAAAACAGCGTGCGATCCTTTCGGGGATTGCACGCTGTTTTTGTTGTATAAAGCGCTTGGGTTAAGAAAATCCGACCCGACCGGACCGGTAATAATTTAGAACAAAGAAGCGGGATAGGACGTTTTTAGATTATATAGGTGGCTAATGATGCTGCGCTGCCTATGTAAATTCGCTTCACTATTTCATCAATTTGCTTAAAATGTGGTTCTTAGATACTTTTCGGCATAATCCGGCATTAGCCGTTTTTCTGACAATTGGTCTTGGATTTCTGATTGGACGTATAAAATTCAAGGGATTTTCTCTTGGAACGGTAACTTCCGTGCTTATAGTCGGCGTATCGGTCGGCCAGATGAACATTGACGTCGGGGGACCGCTCAAGACTTTTTCATTCATGCTATTCCTTTTCTGCATCGGATATAGCGTCGGTCCACAGTTCTTTAAGTCGATGAAAGGTGAAGGACTCAAGCAGGTGCTCTTTGCAGTGGTTATGTGCTTGATGATTCTGGGCATGTCGTGGGTTGTGGCTATGTGGCTTGGTCTTGATGCCGGACAGGCTGCAGGCATGATGGCGGGTGCTTCGACAGCCTCCCCGGTGGTCGGGGCGGCCGAGGACACTATCGCCACCTTACCGGACTCACCGGCAAGCATCAAGGCTATGGTTGATTCCATCCCGGTCTGTTATGCCATGACATACGTTTTCGGAACACTCGGAGCCGTGTGGCTCATCGGCTATATCGGTCCCTGGATGATGGGTGGACTTGACAAGGTGAAACGGATGACCCACGAGTATGAAAGCAAAATATCACAGGGCGGAGCTTCTGATGACCCTGCATTTTTCGATGCCTGTCGGCCGGTCGCATTCAGAGCCTTCAAAGTCAACGGACCGTGGATGAACACACCACGTAGCGTTGAAGAAATCCAGACACGGTTTGAGGAATCGGGCCGGAGACTTCTGGTTGAGCGAATCAAGAGCGCAGACGGCTCGGTGACAGATGCCTCAACAGATTCATTGGTAAAACACGGTGACGTGATTGTCGTTTCGGGACGTCGGGAATTCATCGTTGGCGATAACGAATGGCTTGGCGAGGAAGTCGCCGGAATCGGCATATTGACTTTCCCTGTTGAAGACGTCGAGGTAACCGTCGGCAAAGCCTATACGGGCGTAACAGTGCCTGAACTGGTCGAAAATGATTTCATGTATGGTGTTGAGATCAAGCGCATCCGTCGCGACGGGCGTCTTATAACACCGGCCAAAGATGTGAAAATCCTTACCGGCGACGTAGTCGAACTCGTAGGACGAAAGAAATATGTCGAAAAAGCTTCTTCCAGACTTGGTTATGCCGATAAGCCTACCTTGGCGACTGACTTCGTGTTCGTCGGCCTCGGTGTTCTCCTTGGCGGATTGTTGGGTTGTCTGGCTCTTAAGTTCGGAAATGTTTCGGTCAGCCTTGGCACAAGCGGTGGTGCACTCGTGATGGGTCTTATCCTGGGTTGGTTACGCTCAAAGCGCCCGGTATATGGTGCTATTCCTAAAGCTTCCCTTTGGGTGTTCAACAATCTAGGACTGAATGTTTATATCGCTGTAATCGGAATTGCATCCGGACCAACATTCGTGGACTCTTTCATGGCTGTTGGACCGAAAATATTCGTCGGAGGTCTGATTGTTACGCTTATTCCTCTGTTCATCGGTCTTTGGATGAGTTATAAGGTATTCAAATTCCATCCGGCGATTGCGCTCGGCTGTTGTGCAGGCGCCCGCAAGACAACTGCCGGGCTTGGCGCCATTCAGGAGCGCCTCGGTAGCACTGTCCCCGCCATCGGATACACGATTACCTACGCCGTCTCCAACACCGTACTGATTATCTTTGGAATAGTTCTCGTCCTCCTTCTCGGATAATCCTACAGGACAAGGTCCTATCATTACTTTTCAATAAAATCTTTCAAGAAATCTTGGAAGATTTTATTTTGAAATTCAAATTTAATAACTAATTTTGCAATTGAACTGGGCAAAGACTTCGGCCCACTGAAGGTTCATGACATAGAAAGAGCGTTTTTGCTTATTCCTCTTCACGAAAATCGCCAAATTTAAGTCGAAGGTTTAAGCAGTCAAAGACGTTCCATGCTTGCGCTATATCCCCACCCCGGCAAGCTCGGGGGCGATATATCGGCAATGCGTGGGGTGGGACTGTTTATTTCGACTGAGGCGTTTGGCGATGTCGCGTGAAGGATAATCAGTGAACATTACCCACGCTTTTCGCATTTAATAACCAATCATAAAAGCCGATGAGGGGTAACGGAGGCATTCAAGTATTATGGGCAACTCTGTTTCTCCAAAAATTGCAAGCTACGGACGACCCTGGTTGGTCCTCACTGCCGCACTTTCGTTTCTCACCGTCCAAGCTAAGGAAGTTGAATACGGTGGGATAATTTACGAGGTAGACGACTACTATCAAGACTACGCAACTCCTTTACGTTATGACGGTAAAACCCCGGATGTCATACTGGCTCAAAAATTCAAGATCGGTGGCCAGGAATATGAATTAATGGGTGACTATTCCGAAATACTTACCAATCAAGACAATATTAAGAGCGTTGATGCGTCGGAACTCCCTTATTTTTATAATCCGTTGAGCGGTTGCCGTAATCTTGTAACTGTCATCACGTCTCAAGAACAAGTCTATTATGAAAAGCGGCAATTCTTCGACTGTCCGTCTCTTGATCTGAGTTCGGTACTTACTCCAAATATTCAGTATGTCAGTGAATATTGTTTCGCAATGAGCGAACCGACGGATATAGGTACTTTCGATAATATCAACATTAAGGCCTGTCTTTATAATAGAGAAGCTCTTCAAAATCGTTTATACTCAACTGTCATCATTAATGAGACTCCGGAGGAAGGCTTTACCGAATCTCCTGTTCTTCTAACCTTGAACACCGAAGGGATCAAAGCGCTTTACGCATCGGGGTGTGTTATCGATAACTATTATCCGATCCCCTTTACAGCTCTTGAAACCCTTGTTCTAACGGATGGAAGCGTCCAATTAGGTGAAAATTTCCCGAGCATTAAATCGGTAACACTTAAAGGGAAGATAAACGAATTAAGCATCGACTCTTATTCTAACTCTATTCAAAACGTAGACCTGAACGTATCGGAGGCTACTGAGATTGGATATGTCAGCATTCATAATATTCCATCGATGACAACCATCGACTTTAAAGGAAAGGCCAAA
Source organism: uncultured Bacteroides sp. (assembly GCA_964454925.1). Lineage (GTDB taxonomy): Bacteria > Bacteroidota > Bacteroidia > Bacteroidales > Muribaculaceae > CAG-873. The sequence goes on along the minus strand of CAYVXC010000052.1, from coordinate 2,442 downwards.
GAGGTATATGTCAGCAAAATGCCGGCTCTGGTCTCTCTGTCCGGACTTGAAGGTGTAAAACGGACCCAGATCACTGAATGCAACTCGCTGACCAAACTTGAATTACCCGACCTCGAAGAGTTTGGGTCCGAAGCATTTTCCGGTAATAAGTCTCTTAAAGAAGTGTACTTCGGTGACAAATTGAGAGAGATTAGCAACTCTGATACCTTCTACGGCTGTAAAGCACTCGAAGATCTTATCTATGGAGGTACGATCGAACAATGGCTGGGCATAAAGCAATATGTCGAAGAGTTCGAACCAAACTCAGCAATGCTCGCGAAGGTGCCAAACTTCTGGTATGGACATGGAAACGCCAAAATGACCAAACTCACTGAGCTGAACAGTTCACACGTCGGAAACGCCGATACAATCAGCATCGGTGCCTTTACGGGCTATAAAGGTCTGACGAAAATAGATCTTCCTGCTACGGTAAAAGTTATCGGGACGGCGGCTTTCGACGGTTGCACTAATTTAAAAGACGTCAATATACGCGCCGAACGTATCGACCAGCACGCTTTCTTATTCTGTAGCGAGATAGAAAATTACACACTCGGTGACCAACTCACCTACATCGGACCGGCTTTCTATTCGAACAAAATAAACTATGGCACAGTGAATTTTCTCGGCACTCCAGATCAATGGTTGAAAATAGTACGTACAACCCTCGGGTACATAGACCCATGGAATCCGGACGAAGGAGAAGGATATTCGCGTGTAGGGTCTCCGACGATTCCATGTAAAGATGTTTTGTTCAACGGGAAACCACTCGAAAATCTCGTTATTGAGGATGATGTTGAGGAGATAAATAACTCATTTGCCCGTATCCAGTCGCTCCAGTTGCTCACTATAAAATGTGGCGATAAACTTCCAAAAATATCCTATCAGGCATTTTACAATTGCAGCAACTTAAAAAAGGTAACAGTGGAATTTGTAAACCGCAGCCGGAGTGAGTTTGACCTCAAAAACGGATTTGAAATCGGAGAGGATGCTTTCAGTGCATGTTCATCGCTTAAGGAGATTGAAGTTCTCAATTATATCAAATCAATCGGCAAAGGAGCGCTCTCAGGCACTCAGTGGCTAAAAGATCAGCCGGCAAATGAGGTTGTCTATCTTAATACGGAACGCGGACTCACGGCCTACACTTATAACGGTACTCCTGTAGAAGGTTCAAAACTTGTGATCAAAGACGGTTGCGAGGCTCTCAACAGCGGTGCATTCTACAGTTGGTATAATTCCACCGACCAGGACTTCAGTGGTTTCAATAGTATATTCCTTCCCGCGAGCGTAAAATACATTGGACAAAGTGCACTTAGCGGTATCAATTTCAAGGGAGATGTTACGCTCCCCGGAACAGTCGAAGAAATTGAAAGTAATGACTTCTCGGGAGAAATCGACAAATTCACTTTTGAAAGCGGCTCTACAGTTTTAAAATCTCCCGACGAGTATCAATCGACACTTTATATTAGAAATGCCAAAACCGTCAACTATAACCGAAACTTTAAGCATATTAGCGTACAAGGACTGGACGAGTGTAAGAAAGTAACATACGGTTCCAATCTGACCGAAGTGACAACCGGGATGACATCGCCTGGGAGTACGACCGAGGTTTATTCCTACAGCGCTAATCCTCCGGTCTGCGGTTATTATGCAAGTCCGTGGAATCCTGATTACCATACCTATCCCCAATTTGATATTAACCCCGACTCATGCGTTCTTTATGTGCCGGCCGGAAGTATAGAGGCTTATCGTAATGCTGACGGATGGAATTTGTTTACTACTATTCAACCCGATAATTCAGCAGTAGAAGACATTATGGCAGACAAGGCACCTGAGAGTGAAGGAAGTCATTACGATATATATGGACGTCCCATATCGTCAGATGCTAAAGGAATCCACATTGTCATCAATGCTCAAGGAAAAGTAACCAAACGATTGGTAAAATAACGACTTCTAATACCGAAACACTGAATTTACCTATTGAGACTGCGTCTACCGGGCGCGGTCTCTTTTTTGGTTAACGGCCGCGTTGGCGCGAATTAAGTGCGACGAGCAGATCGTTGAGTTTAGCGCGGATTTCGGTAAGGCGTTCCACGACTTCGTAACGCCGGGAGACGTTGGTGCGGTTATGGCGCAGTTGCTCGATTGCCGCATCTATTTTCAGTCCTTTGTCGCGGACAAGATAGCGGACCAGACGGAGCATCTCGATGTCGCGGGGAGTATAGGTCCTGATTCCGTGAGCGTTCCGACGCGGCTTTAGCTCGGGAAACTGTGTTTCCCAAAAACGCAATGTTGACGCGGGAACTTCGACCAGGTCGGCAACCTCGCTTATTTTATAGAACTGTTTTTCAAGAGATAAACCTGCCATAACGTGTTAAATATACATTCACAAAATTAGTGAAAACG
>CAYVXC010000051.1:0-13376 GCA_964454925.1 uncultured Bacteroides sp. | reverse complement strand
CAACATGGAAAAACTTTACAAACACAAAATCGTCAACGTGCTTGGCAGCGCCGGCAAAGCCGAATAATCTGTCCCCGAGAACAATTCCGACACACCCGATAAAAAACATGGACCCTCTCCCGAAACCTACGGGACTCTGATAAAACCGAGAGATTTCGCGTTGCACCTCCGGGCGCGCCGCGGAATCTCTCGCTGTTTTCCAACCCTCCCCCTCTTCTCTCATCTCTTCACTCTCCCCTCTCCACTTTTCTCACTAAACTCTCAACCATCATGATTCGAGCCGCCATCATCGGTACCCAACACCCCTCCACTCCCCGTCTCATAACTCTGCTCGCCAACCACCCCGACGTGACGATCTCAGCCGTCATCGACCCACGTAAGACCGGAGCCGACATCACCGACATCGTCCCCGCCCTCATCGGCGACATGTCGCTAAAAATCGAGGGAGACACCGCGGCGCTCGCAAACACCGACATCATCTTTCTGGCCCTCCCGGCCGGCGAAGCACGCGCTTTCGTCAGAAAAGCCGACCTTCGACCCGACATCAAGATCGTTGACCTCACCGGCGATTTCGCCACGCCCGATGACACCCACGATTTCGTGGAAGGTATCGCCGAATTAAACCGTAAGGCAATGGTACGTGGCGCGCTCCACGTCACCATCCCCGATCCGGTCACCCAGGCCATCGCGCTTTCACTCCTGCCCCTTGCAAAAAATCTACTGCTCAACCGCCCCGTCCGCGCCACCTACATCACCACCGATCCGACCCTCCCGTTCGGCTCGCTCCATCCTGACAGTGCGGCCCGTACAGCCGATATTGCCGAACGCGTTCATCGAGCCGTCAGCACTCTCCAGAACAACACCGGCGCTACGGTCGAAGTAGCCGGATTCGTCGGCAACTTCCCTTCGTCAACACTGGCCACAATTTCAACCGCCATCCCCGGCATTGACATTTCCCACGCACGCGAGGCATACGCCAACTTCTACGACGACCACAATTTCATCCACACTCCCGACAACGCCAAAAACGCCGACACAGCCGACATCCGCCACACCAACAAAGCCATCTATACACTCAAGGCCGACCGTGACGGAAACTACACCGTCACCACTGCCCTCGACCCCGAAATGAAAGGCTCGGCCGGCAACGCCGTCCACTGCATGAACCTCCTCTTCGGCCTCCACGAACGCGTCGGCCTCTGACCCAATAGTTCGACACTGCCTGGCCCCTGCTAACAAAATTCCCGACCTCCGGGGTTATGCTTTCTCTCCACTCTTTCTCTCCTAACTTTTTTCTATCGACTATCCACTCGGGCCGGAGGCCCGTTACCACGGTTAACCGGGGCGCTTGCGCGCCCGGACCGACAGGCACCTATCGACCACAACCCCGGAGGGGTTGAACCCTTAAAAACAATGAGCAAAACCCGACTAATCCACCATATCGTATTTGCAACCAAACACCGCAAACCTGTTCTTATCAAAGAAAATAGAAGTAAACTCTTCGCCTACATCTACGGCATCATCACAAATCAAAAATGTTTTCTTATTAGAATTAACGGCATCGAGGATCACATACATATTCTCGTAGACCTTCATCCAACAGTTGCCGTAGCAAATCTTGTCAAACAAATTAAACAATATAGTTCTCATTGGATTAAAAGTAACTCAGAGTTTCCAATGTTCGAAGGGTGGAATGAAGGCTATTATGCCATGACTTTGAGCCCAGAAGATATCGACTCATGTAAACAATATATTATCAATCAGGAATCCCACCATCTTAATAACTCCCTGATAGACGAAGTCCATCAGATTGCAACAAAAAATGGTCTTGACTGGTTTGAGGAAGACTGGAAATAAACCCCATTGTTCGACCCTTCCGGGGTCGAACTACCTTTCCGCTTCTATCCCGGGCGCGCAAGCGCACCCGGCTAACAAAATTCCCGACCTCCGGCCGGGTTATCCCAGTCTGCGCTTTCTTCGAAAGACAGAATTGGCCGTATATCCAGGGAGCTTCCATCTCAACCGTACTTGCCGGATGCTTTCTCTCGACTATTTCTCTCTTAACACTTTTCTGTCGACTATCCACTCGGGCCGGAGGCCCGATACCACGGTTAACCGGGTGCGCTTGCGCGCCCGGACCGACAGGCACCTATCGACCACAACCCCGGAGGGGTTGAACCACCACGACAATCAGAATTCCGAGAAAAGGCGGGGTTTGATGACGATTCCCACGCGAAGCTGACTATGGAATTTGTTATACTCCAACAGTCCTTCGCCATATCCATTATAATACTGCAAGAACAGGAACTGGTTGTCGCGTTTCCAGAGACGGTAGGCCAACTCGACCGTTGTGTTATAATTCAGATTCCATCCGCGGCGCTTCGTCAGATTGACCGATGCGCTGAAACGCCGGTTGTTGGCAAAAAACTGCATACCCACCTGATAGATACCCGAATAGTCGAGAATATCGCGGTTATAACCACCATCGACAATCGGAAGCCATATCTTTCCGTTCACCATCAGGTTGGGGTCGATCATGATATTCGCGCCCAGCGACACTTTGTTCCACGACCGGGAAGCATCGCCGTCGCGGCCGTTACTCTCGTGCTCAAGGATAAAAAATACCTTTCCGATAAACCGGTTCTTGACGAACAGCGGTTTGGCAAGACCGACACCCGGATTGAAATTCAAGTCGGTCATCGGCATCGAGTTCTCAAGCACATTCCAAAAAACTTTCTGGGTATAAAAAAGATAGAGATAAGTCCCGAGCGGAAGCGTCGAGCGCGTCAGCTTCTGGGAAATTGAAATCTGAAACTTGATGTTGGTATTTTCCTTCGTCGGCTTATATCCGATCGGAGGTCCGAATATAAAATAATTGTCTTTGTAAAGTCCGAAATAAGGCTGATTGTCGAAATCGCGGCGCAACGAATCAGCGTCAACCGACGACTCGTTGGGCACCGAAACAATCTGAGCCGACACACCGGGGGCAACAAATGACAGAAGACACACGACAGCAATCGCTGTTGATATTTTACGAAAGATCATCAATTTGTCAGGATTAGTATTTTGAAGGCCTTGAAAACACAAGGAACCCGATTTTATCGCAAAATTACTAAAAAACTTTCAGTCAGCCAAAGCTCCCGTCATCCCCGAAATTCCCAAAACTCCCCAAAAGTCATAGAGCTACACAATATCGGGCGGCTTTTCACGTTATTAGTTAGCATAGTCATGCGCTTTAACGTCGTGACCGTTCGCCAATCAACAGTTTTCCTCGCCTCTTGACGATGATTTACAAGAGGTTACGGAAGTCAACAATATATTTTATCCAATCTCTCTCGACCAATGAATCTGACTATACCTAAGATATTCACCAAAACACGCAGTTTCAGAACTCTGGCCACCGTTGTGACCGGTCTTCTCGTGTCGGTCCTCGGCGCGGGAGCTTTCAACGCCGACTTCTACCACGACTCATCTGTCCTTGCCAAAGGCCGCTGGGTCAAAATCGGTGTACCCGAGTCGGGTCTCTATCGCCTGACCCCGGCCCAGTTGCGCCAGTGGGGTTTCAGCGACCCGGCGCGTGTCCGTGTCCTCGGTAATGGCGGCGAGCGCATCTCCGACCTGCTCTCAATGGCCAATTTCCACGACGACCTCGACGTCATCCCGACCATCAGGCTCAACAACGGTTCGATCGTGTTCTACGGGACAGGACCCGACCAATGGGTAACCTCGGTATCAAACCGTTATACCAAGTCCTCGAATATCTATACCACCGAAGGCTACTACTTCCTGACCGAAGCCGAGCCAGGTGACTCCCTGCTCGTCGACCGCTCTTTCGAACCTCTGGGAAGGGAAGGCGCCGACCAGCCCGGAACGACCTTCTGGGACCGCCTCCACCACGAACTCGACCTCGAATCGCCCGGAGAGGCCGGCCCTCAGCTTGTCGGCGAGGAATTCAGACTGACCAAGTCGCGTAAGTTCACGTTCGACCTGACCGACCGCGCCGACGATGGAGAAACTGATATTTGGATGGAATTTTCGTTTGTTGCCAAGACCTACAAACAGGCCTCGACACTCAGCTTCACCGCCAACAACCAGACACTTCCCGAAATTGCCGCCGACCGCATCGCCGCGACCGCGAACGACGACCATTACCACGGCAACGAGTCCATCGGGCGCCGTATGCTCAGTAATATCAAAGGCAACCAACTCACCATCGGGATTACCCACAACTCGCCGGTCATCGTTCACGGTGCATGGCTCAACTATCTGACCATCAACTACCTCCGTCAGCTCCGTGTTCCATCTTCGGGTCACTTCGCTTTCTGGTCAAACGAAATCGGTCTCACTCTGGCGGCCACCAGGGCCAACACCCGTGTGCTCGACGTCACCTCTCCTTCCGCTCCACGGATCATTGATGTCGCGGGACGTGACGGCTCAATGACGTGGACCAATTCCTACGCCGGGTGGAGAGCCTACGTCGCTTTCAACGAAGACGCCAATCTTCCGTCGCCGACCTACCGCGGCACCGTGGCCAACCAGGACCTCCACGCCCGGCTCAAAAACGGCGACCTGCCCGCGATGTTCATTCTCGGGAGTCCCGCCATGCGTCCGGCCGCCAACCGGATCATCAACCTCCACGCCACCGACCAGGTTGCCCCGCTCAAAGCCGAATTTGTCGACGTCAGCCAGATCTACAACGAGTTCGGGTCGGGCGTCGCCGATCCGGGCGCTATCCGCCGCTTCTTCAAGATGGCCTACGACATGGGCTATACGGGCGAAGACACCGATAACGGCTCGGTCTTCAAGTACGCCCTACTCATGGCACGCCCGACCTACGACAACCGTTTCCTGACCGCGGGCGCCGCAAAAGCCCTCGGCGGCTACACCATCCCCAACTGGTCAAACGGAAACATGCGCCAGTCGCTTAACGACACCGACGGCTACAACACCGACGATGTCATGGCCATGCTCAAGGACGGTTCGGGAACCGACAAAGGCCTCGACGACCTTCTCATAGCTATCGGACGAATACCCGCTACTTCGGCCGCTCAGGCAAACAGCTATGTCGATAAACTCGAGCAATACATGAAATCGTCGAAAAAGACCCCCTGGAAAAATCAGGTAATGGTGCTTGCCGACGATGCCGACCGCGGAACCCACATGAATCAGGCCGAACGCATGATTGCCGAATCAGCCACCATCGCGTCCAACCCGCTTAAGTTCAACAAAGTCTACATCGATGCCTATCCCAAGGTGAGCAGCCAGTATCCCCTGGCCCGCGAAGCTATGTTCCGTCTGCTAGATGAGGGCACTGTCTGGTGGACCTACATCGGTCACGCCAACAACCACGCCCTGACCCACGACGGACAGCTCACCTATCACGACATCAACAATCTCTACCTCAAAAATCCTCCTGTTTTCTACGCCGCTACCTGCGATTTCCTTCGCTGGGACTCAAACACCATGAGCGGCGGCGAGATTCTTTTCTTCGAACGCTATGGCGGCGCAATCGCTGTCATCAGTGCCTCGCGCCCCGTTTACATCTATGAAAACGGTCTCCTCTCGAACGCTTTCGGACGCCACATCGGTGCTCGTGATTCTTCGGGACGTATGCTCACCATCGGCGAGATCTACCGTCGCTCGAAAAACAACATCCTCACCGATGCCGGACGCCACGACAGCAATACAAACCGCCTGAAATATGTTCTCATGGGCGACCCCGCCATGCGTCCCGCCATTCCCGACCTCAGCATCAAGCTTCAGTCAATCGGGGACCGTCCGCTAACCTCGATCGACGACCCCGACAATGAACCCGTGGTCCTCGGCGCACGTGCCAACACGGTCGCCCGCGGAGTTATCCTGACTCCCGAAGGCGAGACCGACGAATCGTTCGAAGGAATTGTGACCCTCAGTCTCTACGACGCCGAATACTCGACGACCACCAACGGCAACAGCAGCGGCGAGAGCGAGGGAGCGCCCGTAACCTTCGAGCAACAGGGTCCGCGGCTCGTGGCCGCATCGGCCCCTGTCAAGAACGGTCACTTCGAAGTCGCCGTTTCGATTCCCACCGACATCTCCGACAACTTCCGTCAGGCCGCTGTCTCGATGTATGCTTATTCGACCGTCAACGGCGACGAGGCCGCCGGCATCACCCGCGACCTCTATGTCTATGGCCTCGACGAATCGTCCGAAGCCGACTCGATTCCCCCGACAATCGAATCGATCTACCTCAATCATTCGACTTTCGTATCGGGTGGAGCCGTCAACAGTTCGCCGATGCTAATTGCCGAAGTCTCCGACGACGTCGCCCTCAACCTCTCGACTTCGGGTATCGGTCACTCGATGACAATCAAGATTGACGGACAGAAAACACTGGCCGACGTGTCTTCGTTCTACACTCCCTCGCCCGACGGACGCCCCGCCGGTTCGATCTGCTACCCGCTCGAAGACCTGACTCCGGGTGACCACACACTGACACTCCGTGTCTGGGACACCGCCGCCAACTCGGCCTCGGCAACTATCGATTTCACCGTCGACGCGAAAGCCGCTCCGAAAATCTATGACATCGTAACCGACGCCAACCCCGCCGTCGACCGCGCTAATTTCTACATCGTCCACGACCGTCCCGATCAGATGGCTACCGTCACGGTTGCGGTTTACAGCCTTCTCGGACGTCCCATCTGGAGCAGTACGGTGACCGGTGTCAGCGACATGTTCACCTCGACTCCCGTCACCTGGGACCTCACCGATACGGGCGGACACCGCGTTCCCCGCGGAATCTACCTCTACCGCGCGACCATCACCGCCGAAAACGAGACTTACGACACAGGCTCCCGCCGCATCGCCGTGGCCAATCCCTGATAAATCCGAAAAACTCTGTCAAGACCGACCATGAATTCAAGACAATCAGTTCCAGTCTCTCAACCCGACACCACCGTCAGACCTCAGCTTCCCGAACCCACGCTGAGACGGCTGCCGTGGTATCTGGCCTACGTGTCGACACTCCGGAAACAGAATGTCGATCACATCTCGTCGACCGGAATCGCCCGACAGGTCGGTGTCGACCCGAGTCAGATTGCCAAAGACCTCTCTTTTCTGAAAATCAAAGGCAAGACCCGAATCGGCTATCCGGTCGCCGCGCTTGAGAATGCCCTCCGGGACTTTCTCGGCTTCGCCCGGCTCCACAACGCCGTCATCATCGGCGTCGGCTCACTTGGCTCGGCCCTCATGCGCGACCGGGGACTTCACCGCTATGGTCTGAACATCGTCGCCGGCATAGACATCGACCCCGACATCGTCGGCCAGGACAACGCCGGTATCCGAGTCTTCCACCTCGACCGGCTTCCGCGGATCGTCCGTGATCTCGACGTAACCATCGCGGCCATCACCGTCCCCGCCGGCGCGGCCCAGGATATTGCCGATGCATGTATCGATGCAGGCATCCGGGCTTTGTGGAATTTCACCCCCTGGAGAATCCAGGCTCCCGCCGGTGTCGTCGTTGAGAACACTTCGATCTATGCCCACCTGGCCGTCATCTACGATCGCCTTCTGAACACCCGGTCCGAATCGGCCGACTGACATTCGACGTTATGAAAGCCATCACACTTCTCAACCCGTCAATCATCATCCGCGACAAGGAGACCGAGTTATCTCCCCGGCCGGTTTTCGAACACGACGGCCGTGTCCGACTCACTCCCGATTCGGGCGTGACTCACTGTCGGAATCCTTTCTTTCTTCCCGACGGAACATGGTGGCATCGGACTTTGATCGGTGTCAGAATAGACCGGCTCGGAATGAAAATCTCGCCACGGTTCGCGCGACGGTACTATTCCGAGGTCATAACCGCCGTCCACCCCTATCTTCATACCGAATCTTCCGACTCGGAATATGAATGGATGCGCGACGGCGCCCTGATTGTTTCCGATACGGCCGTCGCCGAGGCTGTCGGAGACGATTTTCTGGAGGCTTTCGATCGATGTATCAGTGAAGTCAGCCGGTTCATGACTCTCAAGACCGGCGATCTTATTTTCTTTCCGGCTCCGGTCTCCGATGGTCCTACTGCCCTACCGCTCACTCAGGGCATGAACATGTCCGTCTCCGATGTCCCCGACGGATTCCCAACTTTTACACTCAAGGTCAGATAGCCGTTAGCTTTTCCCTATGAAAAAATTCAGACTTTCAGCCATATACCGCCAGGCCTCATTTCTTGTCGCCGCCATCATCTCGCTGGGCGCCGTTTCTCCGGCGTTCGGATTCTCTCCCTCGGCCTACGTAACCAAGTCGCGGCTTGCCGACGGCCGTTGGACCAAGATTTCGGCCGATACAGCCGGCGTCTACGAAATCTCTTACGAACGGCTCCGTCAATGGGGCTACGACCGTCCCGAGGAGGTCCATGTCTATGGCCCCGGTCCGCTCGCCCTTTCAGACGACGCCCTCGACGCGGATGTACCCGACGATATAAAACCGACTTTCTCTATAAACGATGCTTCGCGCGGCCGGATATTCTTCTACAGCCCCGGAACGGTCAGCCTCTCGATGACGACTCCCGACGTCAACGGCGTCACGGCCAACCGCACTCCCTATTCCTCCCGCGCCTTTTTCCTCCTCAGTGATTGTCCGCTGGCACCCGCCGACACTGTCCACACTCCCGTGACGGCTCCCGACCGGTCGGCAAGCGCTTCCGACGCCCACTATGCGATTGATTTCGTCGAATACGAGTTCCAGAATCCCGCCGACGGCGGTGCGGTTTTTCTCGGACCCGACATAACTCAGAAAAACGAGGTCTTTTTTACATTCCGGTTCAAGAACATGGGCAGCGGAACCACCTCTTGGAAAACCGCCTACATGAAAGTCAATTATGCCGGTGTCGACGCCGGCGGACAGACACGCGCTTCGTTGGATCTATGCGATCACCTGAAATCCACCGAGGTTAAGACCTCGTCAACCCCTATTCCTATCGTCTATGACGAAACAGTGGCCTACCGCCATGGATCGGTCCAGATGACGTGGACCAAACCGCTTGACGGACAGCTGACTTTCGGTGTTACGCCCTACGGAAAATCCGAGCCCCGGCGTCTGGCTTTCGACAACGCCTGGACCGCTTACCCCCGGCTTTCGGTGATGGACTCGGGCGAGGCTGCCCTCGACATGTTCTTCCCGGGCGTATTTTCCGGAAGTGCTTTCAGTCTCGATGCTCCCGCCGGTGTCAGGGTTCTCAATATCACTGACGGAACAGATATTTACGAGCATCTCCTGACTCGCGACGGAGAAAGGCTTGTCGGACAGTTTGACCGTTCATATACCTCCACCCTGTCCAATCCCTATCCGACCTGCCGGCTGATCGCTTTCAACCCCGATGTGCCCCAGCTCGCCGTTTCATACGAAGGTCAGGTAGCCAATTCCAACCTCCACGGTGTTCCGACCCCCGAGATGCTCATCATCACTACCGCGGCCATACGCCCGGCTGCCGACGAACTGGCCGCCATCCATGCCTGGACCGACGGCCTCGAATGTCTCGTGGTCGAGGACGACGCCATCTTCAACGAGTTTTCCTACGCCAACCCCGACGCGATGGCCTATCGCCGGTTTGCCAAGATGCTCTATGACCGCGACCCGGCCAAACTGCGCTACATTCTTCTTTATGGCCCGGGCCACTGGGACAACCGCGGAATTCTGGCCGACCGCTCCGAAATGCTTCTGACCTACCAGGTCAGGAACCCGCTTTATGCCGGCAACACCACCCGCAACTATAACGCCGATGCCTTCTTCGGAATGCTCGGTGATTCAAACCACGCTTCGGGCATCCAGTCTACGGCGCTCACTGTCGCCGTGGGACGAATCCCGGCCCCGACAATCAACGCCGCGCGATCCGTCAACGCCAAAATCGAAAAGATTCTCTCCCAACCGAGACCGGCCCGCCTGTTCTCGAAATCTCTCATACTCAGTGATGACGGCGACAAGAACATCCATTTCAGCCAGGCCGAAAAACTCATCGAAATCCTTCAGGAAAACCACGAGCCTATGACGGTCGTCCGTGCCCATAACCTCGTCTATCCCTGGGAAGGTTCCGATGCCAGGATGGCCCGCGAACTCACCGTCAACACCATTGTTGACGGCGTCGGACTGATGACCTATACCGGTCACGGCCATCCGAACGGATTCACCGGCGAGCAGATGTGGTCGCGTTCGGCCGTCCAGTCTTTCGAGGCTGAATATCCGCCTTTCGTTTTTCTGTCGACATGCGACGCCCTCGCCTTCGACCGGGACGAGGAAGGCATCGGGGCCACCATGTTGCTTCGCCCCAACGGAGGCGCGGCGGCCGTTGTCGGTGCATGCCGGACGGTCTATAGCCCCCAGAACCAGGAACTGATGGTCAAACTGACCGAAGTTTATGCCAAGGCCTCGCCGACGGCCACTATTGGAGACATCTGGCTGGCCGGACGCCGGCAGACTTTAACTTCGCTCGCCGCCTCGACAGCCACGATGTTCAACACGATGTGCTATAACCTGTGTGGCGACCCCTCGCTCCCGATCGGCGCCCCCGGACTTGGCATCACTGTTGATTCTGTCGACGGAACCGCGCCCGAAGGCACCCTGAAACTCGACTCGCGGCGTTCAATCGCGCTGACCGGCCGGATAACCGGTCCCGACGGGGAAACATCGTCCGGCTTCAACGGTCTGGTCACTGTCCATGTCTACGATACACCCGTCGAAGTCTCTACGAACCCTCGCAATCCCGCTACTGACCCCGTCGTGACCACCATGCTCGACCACAGCCTTCTGACTTCAAAGACGGTCCGTGCAACCGACGGCCGGTTCAGTCTTGATCTTTTCCTCCCCTATCCGACCGTCGAAAGCAACCGTTTCATGTCGCGAATCGTCCTTCTCGCCGATGGTGACGACGGTGTTTCGCGTGCAGCCGGACTCCTGACCGACGTCTCCGTAAAATCGTCCGGCAAGCACGCGGATCTCAATCCGCCGACGATCGACATCCTTTCAATCGACTCTTACGGTGACGGCCGGGGCCACGTCATTACCGCTGATGCTTCCCACACCCTGCTTGCCCGAGGCACCACCGATGGCACCGGTCTGAATTCTTCAACAGCCATCGGCGTCAATCCGTCTCTTGTTATCGACCCCGACACGGACAACGCCATGACAATCCGTCCCGCGGCGGCACGTTTCGTCTACGACGGCGATACCTGGACTCTCTCTCAGCCATTGCCGGCTCTTTCTCCCGGCAACCATCAGGCCCGGCTTACCGTGGTCGACAACGCCGGCTTACGCGCTTATGCGACCCTCGATTTCACCGTTGTTGACGAATCGCCCGTCTCTTTGAGTGTCGAAAGCGGAAATTCAACCCTGACATCGTCCGATGACATCACGCTCAATCTCGTATCGGACGACGAGAATCAGACCATCTCAACCGCCGATGCCCGACTCATCGTGCGCGATCGCCTCGGAAAATCAGTCTTCACCGTCAGTTCCCCGGTCTTCCCTCTGACCCTGTCGCTCGCCGACACGGGCCTTGACACGGGCCGCTACGAAATCTATCTGATCGGTAAAGACGGCTTGATCTCTTTCGCGACCCCTGCCGTCCCTGTGACCGTAATAAGAACCGGCGCTACACAATAAAAAGCCGTTTATGTCGTTTATAGACTGATATACCTTCTCTCCAACCAATCACAACACCGACCAATCACGATGAAACTGATTACCGATCTAAACAACATATTTTTCAAGTCTTGCAAACCGGTTCTTGCAGCCCTGACGATTATTGCTCTGTCAGTCCCGGCCCGTGCGGACGAAAATCCTAAAAACCAGTTCAACCCGATCACCACCGGCGTCACCTCGCTTTCAATCGCGCCCGACGCCCGCGGTGCCTCGATGGGCGACCTCGGTGCGGCCACCGATCCCGATGCCAACTCCCAGTTCTGGAATCCTTCGAAGTATGCGTTCGCCTACTCCCAGGGCGCCGCTTCGCTGTCATACACTCCGTGGCTCCGTAAACTCGTCAACGACATCTTCCTGGCCAACCTTTCGGGCTACTACAAAATCGGCTCGGGCGACAATCAGGCCGTCTCGGCTTCACTCCGCTACTTCTCCCTCGGCGAGGTGACCACCAGCGGAATGTCGGGCCAGGACGGGATGAGCCTCAACCCCTATGAAATGTCTTTTGACCTCGGATATTCCCGAAAACTGTCCGAAAAATTCTCTATGGGTGTGGTCTTCCGCTATATCTACTCCGACCTCGGCTTCTCCGACTCCTACGCCGGTGACCAGACGACCGGTGCATCGGCTTTCTCGGCCGACATCTCGGGCTACTACGAGACCTATCCCATCATCGGCCGCAACGAATGTAAGTTCGCCTGGGGTTTCGACATCTCCAACATCGGTACCAAAGTTTCCTACGACAACGGCAACTACCCGGCCTTCCTCCCCGCCAACCTCCGACTCGGAGCTTCGTTCACCTTCCCCCTCGCCGACTATCATACCCTGGCTCTCAACCTCGATGCCAACAAACTTCTCGTTCCAGCCCGTCCGCGCGAAGCCGACTATGACGTAGCCACCACCGAAGGCCAGCAGGAATACCTCGATGCCCTCGAAGACTGGGAAAACACTTCGGGCATCTCGGGTATCTTCAAATCGTTCTCCGACGCTCCCGGCGGATTCAAGGAAGAAATGCGCGAAATCACATGGTCGTTTGGTGCCGAATATGCCTATAACAACCAGTTCTTCCTCCGTGCGGGCTACTTCTATGAAAACGAATTCAAAGGAAACCGCCAGTATTTTGGGCTCGGCGCCGGCTTCTCGCTCAACGTTGTCCGCCTCGATGCTTCCTATATGCTGGCCACCGCCCAGACTTCGCCGCTCGACCAGACACTCCGTTTCACCCTCACTTTCGACATGGACGGCCTCCGCGACCTCATGGGCCGACGCAAACGCTAAGGAAACCGACCGATGACTGCTTTTAGAATTGGTAACGGCTACGACGTCCACCGCCTCGTAACGGGACGCGACTGTATCATCTGTGGCGTCAATATCCCCTCGCCGCTCGGACTCAAAGGTCATTCTGATGCCGACGTGGCCCTCCACGCCCTTGCCGACGCAATTCTGGGAGCCGCTGCCCTCGGCGACATCGGCCGCCACTTTCCCGACACCGATCCGCGCTGGAAAGGAGCCGATTCGCGTATGCTTCTACGCCACGTCGTCTCTCTGATACGCGAAAAAGGCTACTCCGTCGGCAACGTCGACATCACCATCATCGCTCAGTTCCCGAAAATGGCTCCCCACATCGAAGCTATGCGCCAAAACGTCGCCGACGACCTCGGCATCGACATCGACGCCGTCTCCGTGAAAGCCACCACCACCGAGCG
>CAYVXC010000050.1:0-13440 GCA_964454925.1 uncultured Bacteroides sp. | reverse complement strand
GACATGGTCGCTGCGGTCGCTGTACATGCGCGAGAACAGCATCGACATTCCGCCCGGAATCTTGTAATCGGGCGTATGACCTTCCAGGACATATTCGTCGGGCTGATCGGGTGACGTTTTCGAAACTTTTACATATTTGTTTTTGCCTGCGTTAAGGTCAATCACGTTGTCGCCGTCAAACTCGATCGGCATCACGATGCCCATCAGCGGCTGACCGTTGATGTCGACCGGGATAATGGTCGTTCTGACCTCGTTACCTTCCTCGTCGAGATAGGCATAGGGGAACTGGTAATAGCTCTCCGTGATCATCGGACCGTTCAGGAGCGGTGTGTCGCCATACTGCTCGCGGTTCAGGTAGCTCGCCAGGTCAAACACGTTGTCGGGCGCGTTCTGGTTCATCGGGGTGTTGGCCGACGAACGGATCAGCAGAAGCGCGTATGACGAATAACCGATGAAGATTACGAAGATACTCATTATGATCACGTTGAACACTCTGACCGGAAGCTGTTTGCAGAACCCCCAGAGATAAACGGCCAGAGCGATGATCAGGAGAACCGGGACGACCCAGCCGTGACCGATGAACGGCATCCCCGAGAGGATGATCGACAGGAAGATGCCGGCTTTGATCTTCGTCGCCGACGTCTGACGGCGGAGCTCATAGATGGTCCAGATGAAGACGCCGAGCGTGATGAGCGCATAGATCAGTACGCCCGTGTTGTACGACGCGCCGAACGTGTTGACCACCAGCGATTCGAAACGCTGGGCAACCGAGATGAAGCCCGGAACCAGACCATACAGGATCAGGACGATCAACACCACCGAGACGGCCAGCGCGATGAGCGAGCCGACAACGTTGGTATTCTTGAATTTTCTGAAATAAAAGACCAGGACGATCGCCGGGATACAGAGAAGGTTCAGAAGGTGAACCGCGATTGACACACCTATAATATAGGCGATCAGAACCAGATAGCGGTCCGATCCGGGGTTATCGGCCCGGTTTTCCCATTTCAGTATCAGCCAGAATACGAGGGCTGTACAGAAAGATGAGAAAGCGTAGACCTCGCCTTCAACCGCCGAGAACCAGAACGTGTCGCTCCAGGTGTAGGCCAGCGAACCACACAGACCGGCGCCCATGATCATCACCATCTTCATGGCCGAAATCTCGCCGCCGTCTCTGACGAGCAGACGTTTGGCCAGATGAGTGATTGTCCAGAACAGCAGAAGGATTGTGCCCGCTGACAGAAGCGCCGACATCGAGTTGACAGCGATAGCGGCCGTCTCGGCGCCACCGCCGAACAGTGTCACGAAAAATCGCGCCGTCAGCATAAAAATCGGGTTCCCCGGCGGGTGGCCGACTTCAAGCTTGTAGCCCTGTGTGATAAACTCCGGACAGTCCCAGAAACTCGCTGTCGGCTCGAGGGTCAGCAGATAGGTCACCGCTGCCACAAGAAAGCACAACCATCCGAGCGAGTTATTGATGAGATTATAACGTTTCATCTAAAAGGTTGAGAAATAATTGCATACAGACCGCGTCTGTATTGTTTTGGAAATGTAAACGCCCGGACACAATCCGGACTCGATTGGTAATTAACTGCAAAATTAACCAATTACATCCAAAACCGCGCAACCCTCCCCGCCTCTTAACAATATTTAATATGCAAATATATAAAATGCAATGCCCCAAAGTCCCCGCACGGGGACGTTTGTCTGAGAAACCTCGGGCTTCAGCCCGAGGGATAGTAATACCCTCCCCCATCCCGGAGTCCCCGGACGGGGACGATGTTATGAAAACTAATTAGGTCGTCAATTTAGAATCCTCAGTCGCTTATCCCCACGAACCGGCCGTTCGCGTCAAACTTCACTTCCAGACCGTTGGTCAGTTCGACCTCGTAACCCGAACGGGAACGCTCGATTTTCACCACGCCCGCACCCTTCTGATTCTCGGCGATATAGGTCCTGGCTTCCACGGGAACGACCCCGTCGGGCAACACCGCGCCGCGGGCTGCCTCGGTCTCCTCCGGAAATCCTTCGGAATTGAACGTCACTTCCGTCCCGTCCGCAAGCGTGACTTCATACTCATCTACATTTCCGATCACGTTTTTGTCGACTTTCACAACCGAAACAGCCGATTCAAAATAGTCCGACAGATACTGCTGGGCCTCGAGCGGAAGCGTCTCGGCCGAGTTCTTGTAGGTCTCTGACGAACAGGCCGTCACAATCACCAGACCGACAGCCATCACATATAATAGTATCTTTTTCATATCTCTTATAGAACTTATAGGATTTATATAAATTAGAAATAATCTGACATCCCTCTTTTATTTGAACAAAACTCCCTCACTGATTGTTTGATACTTTCCGGATTTTTCGTACCTTTGCACCCGTTCACGGTGAGGACATTGCATGACTTCCGGATCTGTAGGAGACGCACGGCCCGTGCGTCCGCGCTATCCCGGGTTCTGCAAAACCTCTGAAAAGGGAACGGGGTGTGAATCCCCGACAGACCCGCTGCTGTGAGTTTTCGTTTGAGCGTCGCTCTTTTACGCCACTGTCATCCGCCACAGGGTTTCGGGAAGGCCGGGCAGACACGATGAAAACAAGTCAGAAGACCTGCCGTGACCGTTTTTAAGCGCTAATAAACCCGTTCAACCCCGCCGCCGGCGGTCTGACGGTTCAGCTCTGCGAGGTACAGAATCAGGCGCTCACCATCGTCCTTCCGGGGACTCCGTCAGGTGACATTTCCGCTATCTTTCTGTCATGATTCCAAGCTGTTGACCCGTCTCCCGGCGCCTGTTCAGTCCCGGCCGATGTCACCACGACGCCTATTTTCACTTTTCGTCCTCACGGCTCTCGCCGCCGGTCCCCTCCGGGCCGGTGACACGGTCGATGTCGACTCGGCCTATGTCCTCCGCGACGTCGTCGTCAAGGCCAACCGCCGCGCCGAGGTCATCCCCTCGCGGACTCTCGAGGGCGAGCGGCTTCAAAGCCTGTCGTCCCACTCGGTCGCCGATGCCCTTAGGTTCTTTTCGGGTGTCCAGCTGAAGGACTATGGCGGAGTGAGCGGAATCAAGACCATCAACATCCGCTCGATGGGCAGCCAGCACACCGGCGTCTACCTCGACGGGATTCAGCTCGGTAACGCCCAGAACGGCCAGATCGACCTTGGCCGCTATGACCTCGGCGACATCGAGGAGATCTCGATTTTCAACGGAAACAAAAGCAATATCTTCCAGGGTGCGCGCGACTTCGGAAGCGCCGGCGCCGTCTATATCCGCTCGCGCCATCCGCGGTGGCGTGCCGACGAACGCGTCCATCTCCGCGCCGGTGTCCGCGGCGGCTCATTCGGCCTCGTTCAACCCGACGTAAGCGTCGACTGGCGGCTGAGCCGGAGTGTCAGCCTGACCGCATCGGCCGCCTTCACCTCGGCCAACGGCCGCTACCGGTTCCGCTACCGGCGGCTGAACCGCGACGGCTCCGTGGCCTACGACACGACCGCCACGCGCCACAACGGCGACATCCGTGCCGTCCGCGCCAACGCCGCTCTAAACGGCTACACCCTCCGCGGCTCGTGGATGGCCAAGGTCTATGCCTATGACAGCGACCGCGGAATCCCCGGCGCGATCGTCAACAACGTTTTCCGCAGTGGCGAACGCCAGCACGACCGCTCGTTCATGGTCCAGGGCCGGACCGAGCAGCTAATCTCCCCGCGCTATAATCTGATGGTCGCCGCCAAGTGGGCCCACGACTATCTCCACTATCTCCGCGACGACCCCCGCGAACTGTATGTCAACAATGTCTACCGCCAGCAGGAAGCCTATCTGTCGACCGCCAATCTCGTCAAGGTCACCGACCGCCTGTCGCTCAACGGATCGCTCGACCTCCAGTACAACACCTTGTCGAGCAATATGTCGGGCTTCCTCTACCCGCGCCGCGTCACCGTCATGGGCGCCGTCGCCGCCGCTCTTACCCTCGACCGGCTCTCGCTCCAGGGCTCGGCTCTCTGGACCCTGGCCGCCGACCGCACGGGCAACGACCGTACCCTTGGGCGCGTGACCCGCACACGGAATCTGCTGACTCCGGCCCTCTTCGCCAACTGGACACCGCTCGCCGGATGGCCCGACTGGCACATCACCGCCTTCGTCAAGGAATCGTGGCGGCTCCCGACTTTCAACGACCTCTACTATACCGAAATCGGCAATAAGGACCTCCGCCCCGAACGGACCTGGCAGTTCGACCTCGGGACCAACCGTTCTTTCAGCTTCGATCACGGCCCGGTCACGGCCGTGTCGCTCGGCGTCGAGGCCTACCACAACCGTGTCCACGACAAAATCATCGCCTATCCCGCCGGTCAACAG
Organism: uncultured Bacteroides sp.; assembly: GCA_964454925.1. Classification (GTDB taxonomy): domain Bacteria; phylum Bacteroidota; class Bacteroidia; order Bacteroidales; family Muribaculaceae; genus CAG-873. Next base: position 9,085 of record CAYVXC010000050.1, on the reverse strand, counting down.
TTCCGTTGGACGATGCTCAACCTCGGGCGCGTCAGCATCTTCGGCGTCGAGGCCAACGTCAACGCCAATGCCTGCGTCGGCCGCGTTTCGCTGACCGGTCTCCTCGCTTACACCTACCAGAGCGCCCGCGACGTCACCGACCGTGCCGACCCCTATTATGGCGACCAGATTCCATATATTCCCCACCATTCGGGCTCGGCGACCCTCTCGGCCGACTGGCGCGGATGGCAGTTCAACTATGCCTTCATCTACACCGGCCATCGCTGGAGCGCCCAGGAAAATACGCCCGCGAACCTCGAACAACCGTGGTACACAAGCGACGCTTCCCTGTTCAAGTCTTTCGCGGTCCGCGCCCTCCGCTGTCGCGCCGGCCTCGAGCTGAACAATGTCTTCGGCCAGGACTATGAAGTCATCCGTAACTACCCGATGCCGGGCCGCTCGCTGATGGCCTCCCTTAAATTCGAATATTAACCTCAACCCCTTCCACCGATATGATGAACAAAATCTCTCAACTCGCTCTCTTCTCTATTCTACTCGCGTCGATGGCTTCGTGTTCGGCCAACGACGAACCAAAACCCGAAGTCGACTATGATAATCATTCCTACATGGCATCCTTCACCGCCGTCGACTACCGCCCCGCGCCCGGCCAGTTCATAAACGAATTACCCGGAGCCAACCCGGCCACGACTCAGGAGGAAATCAACGAGGTTGTCCGGACCAACCTCACCTATGGAACCCTCGTCAGCCTCGGTTCGCTCGGCGGATCGGTCACCATGACGCTCTCACGCCCGATCTACAACAGCTCGACCCAACGCGGCGACTTCATTGTGCTGGGAAACGCTTATCTGACTCCCAACGCTACCGGGCTTGGAACCTACGGCTCATCCGAACCGGGCATCGTCTATGTCATGGAAGACACCAACGGAAACGGTCGGCCCGACGACACGTGGTATGCCCTCAAAGGCCAGGACTGGGACAAGGTGAAAGAAGTGACTATCACCTACTATGAACCCGAATATCCCGCCACCGACCGGTGGCTCGACTGGAAAGTCAGCACTGGCTCTCTGGGTTCGTTCCGGCGGACCGTCGGCCACAATCACACCTATCTTCCGATGTGGGAACATGCCGACACCCTGACTTTCACGACCCTCATGCTTCCTCCCAACGGCTCTGTTGACAAAAACACGGGACGCTACATCCAGCTGTGCCTCAAAGGTTATGCCGACTCCTATCCCAACTCGTCGGAGTACGCGCCCCTTTCGCTCGACGACGCCGTCGACAAAGACGGCAATCCCGTCACCATCACCCGCGCCGATTTTGTCAAGGTTGTCTCGGCGGTCATCCAGTCTAACGGCCCGCTGGGCGAATGTTCGACCGAAATCGGCGGAATCAAGGTTCTCCATGACTAAGATCCTGCCCTGTCTCCTTGCCCTCGTCGGTCTGGCCGGGTGTCGCGGTGACATCTACGTCGACGATCTCCCGGGAACTCCCGTCGCCACCCCCGACCCGGGCGCCGAATCGTTCTACCTTCTCGACGAGGGAAACATGGGCTCGAACCGCGCCGCCATCGACTTTTTCAATGCCGCCGACGGAACGTTCACGCGAAGCGTTTTCACCGCCCGGAACCCCAACGAAGTCAAGGAACTCGGCGATGTCGGAAACGACCTCGTCATCTATGGTTCGAAAATGTATGCCGTCATAAACTGCTCCCATAAGGTCCAGGTTCTCGACGCGGCCACATGCCGCTCGCTCGCCAAAATCGACGTCCCGAATCCGCGCTACGTGGTCGGCGATGGCGAATTCATCTATGTCTCCTCCTATGTCTCGCCCGTCCAGGTCGACCCGACCTCGCCACGCGGAGCCGTCTTCAAGATCGACACCGTCACCTATACCGTCATCGACCGCGTCGATGTCGGCTACCAGCCCGAACAGATGGCTGTCATCGACGGCTTCCTCTACGTCGCCAACTCAGGCGGATATCGCGCGCCCGACTATGACCGGACTGTCAGCGTCATCAATCTCTCGTCCTTCGCGGCCATCCGCTCACTCGACATCGCCCCCAACCTCCACCGGCTCGCCGCCGATCCGCTGGGACGGCTGCTTGTCACCTCGCGCGGCGACTACGCCACCGTTCCCGCGCGCCTCTATGCCGTCGACCCCGGTTCGGGCGAAATTCTCGCCACCTCCGATGTCCCGGTCACCAACTTCGCCGTCAGCGGCGACCGCGTCTACACCTTCGCCGCCGACCGCAACGACATCACCGCCTCCACCCGGATCGTCTACCACACCCTCGACCTCTCCTCGCTCCGCGCCGTCGGAACCTACATCTCCGACTCGCTCGCCCAAGCCCTCAAGATGCCCTATGCCATCGCCGTCGGACCACGCTCGGGACGCGTATACCTCACCGACGCCCGCAACTACGTCTCCTCCGGCTCACTCCACTGCCTCTCTCCCGCCGACCGCACGACCCTCTGGACCACCCAAACCGGCGACATCCCCTGCGCCCTCGCCTTCCTCCCCTAATCCGCCCGGCCCACCGTGATGCGAACGAAGTGAGCATCCCCTCCTACTTCCGTATCTCGTATTTCTTTGCTAACTTTGCTGTATAATTTGTAAACTCCATGGAATCAAAAGAACTGTTAACCCCAAATATACTCAAAGATCAATTCAAAGAAATTGTCGGCTTAATCAACGAGACGAAAAAGAAAGTCTATCGCATCGCTAATACTGTCATGATCGAGTTATATTGGCTTATAGGCGAGCGTTTGTCTTACAGGGTTGCCACATCCAAATGGGGTGACGGAATTATCCGTCAACTTGCCGACTTTATTGCAGCCAACACTGAAGATGCCAAAGGATATTCTGATAAGAATCTCTGGAGGATGAAACAATTTTATGAGACATATAGAGACTCTGATAAAAAACTCTCATCACTGCTGAGAGAAATCAACTGGACTAACAATCTCACTATAATGTCACGATGTAAAATTCCTGAAGAAAGAGAGTTTTATATCAGACTTACCGCTGAGGAAAGACTTTCTACTCGCGAACTTGACAAGCTTATTACTCGAGGCCTTTTCGAACGCACGATGATTGACACTCCCAAACTCTCATCACTGCTGAGAGAAATTGCCCCGTCATCGGAAAGGACATTTAGAGACAGGTATGTGATGGACTTTCTAGGCAAAAAGACTTATCCTGACGAATATTCGATGAAACAAGCCATTATAGCAAAGATGAAAGATTTTATTCTTGAAGTAGGAAAAGATTTCATCTTTATGAATCAAGAATATAGACTTCAGGTCGGCACAGAAGATTTCAGGATTGACTTACTTTTCTTCCATAGAGAGTTGCGTTGCCTGGTTGCTTTCGAGGTTAAAATGGGACGATTCCACCCCACCGACCTCGGTCAATTGGAATTTTACCTGGAAGCTCTTGATCGAGATGTTCGAAAAAAACATGAAAATCCAAGCATAGGCATTCTTTTGTGTAAAGATAAAGACGATGAAGTTGTTGAATATGCAATGTCACGATCATTATCTCCCACTCTTGTTGCAGAATACCAGCTCAGTCTACCACCCAAGAAAGTGTTAAGAGCCAAAATCAAAGAACTTTTTGATGAAAAAGCCATAATCTCTTAACCACTCTTCCTCCCCACCGTGATGCGAACGAAGTGAGCATCCCCCTCATAACTCATAACTCTAACCTCTTAACTTCCCGATGCTACCCGAATTTCTTCTCGCCATGGGGCTCGCTTTCGACCCCGCCACAGGCGCCCCTGAAATCAGCGACGATCCTACCGCCGAATCCGCGCCCGACTGGACCGTCCTAATCCCCGAAAACCGTCACGCTCAAGTCGCCAACCTTATCAAGACTACCCGACTCCCCGATCTCGACGAATACGCGACCGTCACCCGGGGTGAGACCCGGGGCGACTCAATCACCGTCCTTCTGCTCGACCTGATGGACCCCGGAACCGAAACGACCTCGGTTTTTGCCGCATCCTATACCCCCTCCGGCCTATGCTGCGACATCCGGCTCCTGGGCACTCGCGGCTCCGAAACCATAACGCCGTTCCTCGACGTGCGCGACAACCACGGCGAAAGCGTAGCCTTCATTGCACGCGAGCGCCCGGTCTCTATCTCTTTCGAAACAACTCCTGAAGGTACATCCGGCATCCGGACCATCGAAATCACCGAAGTCGACGTCTGGAACGCCGAAAATTCCGACACCGAGACATACAGGCTCACCGAACTCCACCGCACCTACGTAGTCGACCCCGACGGAACCATTCGCCTCACCGAGTCACGCCCCGTCCCAACCGACCGCGACGCCTTCACCGCCCGCTTCCGCGTCACCTATCCCTGACGTTCCCGCCTCCGGTGAACCGCCCCGCCCACCGTGATGCGAACGAAGTGAGCATCCCCAAACCTCCCGAAATTCCCGATTCACCGCCCGCTTCCGCGTCACCTATCCCTGACGGGCGTGGCGGGCGCGGCGGTCGTTGTAGATCTTGATGCTGAAAATGATGATTGAACATAGAAGGGTGATGACATTTGTCAGCCAGATGGCCCATACCCCTTCCATGATTCCGACCGCAACAAAAAATGCCGATCCGAGACCCATCATGATAAACGTCGGCATCGCGATTCCCTCGGTGTCGCGCGTGCGGATTGTCGTAATCGCCTGGGGAACATAGCCCAGGATCATTGAGATTGCGGCGCCATACGACGCCAATGTAAGCCAGTTCATAATTGTGTGTTTTTCAGGTTTATATTTCGATAAATCAATTCTTCTTGGGCTGAGTTGCGGTCGCCGTCCGCGCTGCCTGTGGCTGCTGACGGCTGCGTGTCAGATACTTGCGGATCATCTGGGTCAGATAGACCGTAAAGAGCGGGAACATAATCATGCCCATGCCCGAGAGAATAGCCGCAAGAACTTTTCCGGTCGGAGTGAACGGATTGACGGGCGCACCGATGGTCGTCATCTCAAGGCTGCACCACCAGAGTGAGCTCCAGTAAGTCGAAACGCCGGGATTGACCGGCTGTTCGCGGGCGAAGAAAAGAATGCTCGAGAAATAGAGCACAAGAATCATGATTGAGCCATACGACGCAAAGATACCTACGATGCGGTTAGTCGAGACATATCCAACCACGATCGCCATTGCCCATGCACCCCGGATGAGGGGGATGAAGCGTATGTAATAAAGCGCATCGGCCGACAGATGTATCGAGAAAAGGTCAATTAGATTCAGATAGGGAATCGAGACAAGCAGGAATCCGACGTTTCGCCAGGCATACCCCCAGTGATCGTCTGCGATCGCCACCCCGATGAAGTAATCCAGTATAAAGAAAATACAAACCCCCAGCTGAAAGGTCATATAGATGCGATCGTGGAGAAAATCGATGTTATTGAAAATCTCGTATGACATAAACGCGATCAGCGCTGCCGAAAGCACGAGGATGATCGTATGAAGGACGCGGAGCGTATATTTACGCTCTGTCGGAGTGAGTTTTTTGAGGTGGAATCGTTGCATAGTGATGATCGAATGATTGTCTTAATTTTCTAACGAAAAACCCCCTCCAAATGTTTAATTTCCGGCCTCGGAAGCCTGACAGAACATTTTCTGCTCGAAGCGCATTCTAACTCACTACTATCCACCGACCACTTTTCTTATCGCCCTCTCTGATCAAGAGTCCTTCTTTTTGCATGCTTGCCAGATATCGCTCTACTGTTCTTGGAACAACTGATAATTTTTCTGAAAGCTGTACAGCTGTTATAAATGGATTACTCTGTATCAATTCTTTCATTAAATCATATTTCTCAGATACCCTTTTGGGCAAAGTATTTACGTCATTTCTTCCGACATTTCTTCCGACATTTCTTCCGACATTTCTTCCGACATTGTTTGTGCCATTAGAAATAAGGTTCTGAGAGACTGTCCTTTCAACAACTATTTGAACGCCACTAAAATGATTCCTTACCCTGGGAAGCGGCAAACCGGCATTTTTGAACCCTGTATATATTTTCCTATATCCACGGCCCCACGTGTCTATAAATCCCGCCTTAAACATTACACTGGCAATCTTGGGGTTACGTGGTATCGACGGGTGACTATCATATAAAATTTCCTCCGTATATCCTTCTGGCAGATTACCGTCATTCCATATTTCTATACGGTTATCATAAACATGCATCTGAATAGCCGGCCCCATATAATTCTTATGAGCAATCGCATTATACACTATTTCACGTAATGCTTCCAAAGGTATTTCAAGCGATTCATAACGCTGCATACCCTCGAAACGTACCGGAGACACAAGATACTTAGCCCTTAACACATCGACAACCTGATCGGCCATCATTATCAGGTTTCCATTAATAACATCTTGGATTATAAGGTCCGATTCATCTTGGCCAAACCGCCCGATCTTAAATTCTACACTATGAAAAAATTTTTCCGGATTCTTTCCAAATAATAATACGGCTGCATTTTTGAGTTTACCGCCACTATCCATCAATTGAAGAGTCTTAAGTATTTCTTCCGTTGATGCGGAAACCATACCCTCAGGGATACGTTGAGCATCAATACCTCTACGCAAAAAATAATCAAGAGATTGTCGGTCAATATCATCCAAAGTCGCTTCGTCCAGAGTGACATCATCCCAAGTCTTCCCTAATTTTCTTAATAGGAAATCTTGAAGGGCTGAACCTTTTAATTCTTGTTTGGTACTGCCTGATCGGTAATGATATACTCCCTTATATGAAATCGGGATATTACTCGGTTTTACAATAATTTCGACATATTCAAGATCTTCGGTTTGTCTCAAGTTTACGTCTGCAACAATACCAAGATTTGTTACAATTTTGTTTGGTATCTCCTCCAATAGCCTTTTACTATTCTCAACACCTACAATCCTGCGGGAATCGTCCTCAACACCTATGTAAATGTAACCACCCGATGCATTAGAAAAACCGCATACCCATTTCAGGTATTCGTCTCTCCAACTTGCCTTAAATTCTACATTCTGACTTTCTGGTAATCGAAGGGTTGCCATAAACCGGTTGTATTTCTTGATTGTATAAGTGCAAAGTTACAAAAATTCCTCAAATGAATCAATAGTCTGAAAATCAGACACCCGATATTTCATGTTTGAGCAAACTTAAGATATAGGCAAACATGATTATAGGTTTAGAAGCCGAGGGTTCCGCGACGCTTCGACAGGCGGCGGAGCTCGCCCGGATCAACAGCGCCCGGAAGTCCGCGCTCAATTAGAAGAAGGGCGATGGCGCGGGTCATCAGGATGTCATCGTGATGCCCCGCCCGGGCCGCGTATGCTCCGTTCGGCATCATACAATAGGTCAGCATCTCATTGAGAGCGCCGTGGTCGCGCTCGATATATCCACCCTCGCGCACGGCCCTAACAAGCGCGTCGATAAGCATCGGCTTTGTGCGCCGGTTGGTATGAAACCCGACATTTGACCCTTCCCCATCAGCCGAATAACGGCGATAGAGACGCGGGTACCGCCGCCCGACGCTTTCGAGAACCGACTCGGCCGACCCGTCGTCGTTTTCGCTCTCGAGCGAGTTACTTTCAATGACAAGCAGTCCGCCGTTGTAAAACTCCGCGATCTCCACCGCCTTGTCCGCCAGCAGGTCGTGGTCGATATGACCGCGCCACTGGGCGACAACCTCGGGGACCTCGCCGACCGTCATCACCGCTATCACCGACCAGTCCGACTGACGGCTGCGGCCACCGACATCGACCGTCACGACATAGTCCTCGCGTGCCGACGGCATCCGCCAGACGGTCAGACGCCCCGTGCGCCCGTCCTCGACAAAATCGCCGGCCGCCGTCACCTCGCCCGTCACCGGCTCGATCGAGTCACACCCCTCACGAAGCGCCTCGACACCGCGGGTCGCGAACACGTTCGATCCCGTGGCAACAAAAGCCTCGGCCGGAGTGGTCGGAAACTCGGCCAACATAGAGTCCAGGTCGGGAAAACACGCACGTTTGGCGCGGAACCAGGCAATCTGTTCGAGCGTACATCCATGCTCGTCCCATAGCTTCCGCTCATAGTCGTCCATCGAATCAATCAACGCCGGCAGGTCATCGACCTCGCGGCTGTACATCTCGATTTCGTGCCACGGAACAAAGACCGCCTGCTTGTCCGACTCGCCCTTCTCGGCCCTCACCCATTCGCGGTGAAAAAAGTTACCCACACCATTGGCCGTCGACTCGATCACCAACATCGTATCGGCCATTTCGGGAACCGAACCCGCGATCGACCTAATCGCATCCTCGGGATTCCTTAGCGGCGACGAAGGCCAGTAGGCGGTCTCCGACAGATGGGCCATCGCGATGTCCGACCCGCGGAAAGCGTCGTGGCGCTCGGCCGACCCGATGGTCAACCGTCCGCCGCGACCCACGATCTCGCTGATATTGGCCGATTTCTCGAACGGCCTGAACGCCGGTCGATGCCCGTCCGGCCCATACTCCTCGGGATAACGCTCAAAAAGCCCGCTGTACATCCCGCGGATCACCGACGCCGTGTCCTTGTGCTGGGCACAGATAACCGCGTTCCAGTTCGGATGAATACACAGCTGCATCCAAGCCATGTACATCTGCACCAACGTCGACCCGCCCCATTGGCGGGCCTTCAACATGATCATGCGGATTGGCCGACCCGCTTCGCGGTCGCTCTCCATCAGCCCCAGCACACGCCGTTGCGGGCGGTTCAGCACGAGCGGCACCAACCGATACCCCTCCTTCTCCTTGATAGTCGCCGTCATAACCGCCCAGAACTCGAAATCATACTTCATTCTCAGCCGGTTGAACATCAGCTCGTTCTCTGACGCCGCGTCATACTCCGAATCGCGGACCATCCCGCGCGGAACCCATACCGTACGCCCGGCCATAGCCGGCGGATCGACCGCAACCCGGTCGCCATATCCCCCGATCCCGGCAACCGGGTCATACAGTCCCCGGCTGCTACCCGCCTTTCGGCGTTCGTTCTCCTCGACAAACCGCGCATAAAAATCCGCGCCGGTCAAATCCAGCCCCTCGAAACTACTCTCAAAATC
>CAYVXC010000049.1:0-13503 GCA_964454925.1 uncultured Bacteroides sp. | reverse complement strand
AAACAATCGGAGGACTTTCCGTAATAGGCGAAGTAACGGCCGAGGTCACGTTGGCTGAACCAGCCCCAGTAACCGAAGAATCCACCGCTCCCGCAGATTCGATGTTCACCCATTGTCGGCGGGCAGAGTTTTACGTCGGCAATGTCGTTCAGCGGGATGTTCTTGATTCGCAGTGAACGGTGAACCGACAGCGTCGAGTCATCGACAGACACAGCTAACGGTGAGTAGAAAAGGACCAAGATTGCCCAGACGACATTAATCGTAAAAAGCAGCCATGCGTAAAGTTCGTCACCTGTACGCCGAAACTGCCAGACAAGCAGACCGATAAGAGCGACGATCGTGAGAACGGAAAGAATGAGGCTATAGGTGCTTAGTTGGACGCGTTTTTTCATTAGGTTTCTATTTTTTTATGCTGATGGAGATAGAGTGAATATTGGCCTTTGCCGCGCGTGGCTTTTCGCCATTGGATTGCGTGTGACGGACAACCGTGATAACATCGTTCACACATTGTGCATCGTTGTCCCCATTCGGGAAATCCTTCATCGGAGGCTTTGATGTTGTCAAGCGGGCAATGCTTGATGCACCATCCGCATCGTGTACAATTCCCGTCAGTGTGAAATCCTTTGGCTGTGATCATATATTTTTTGAACCAAGGATAGATTACGCGGGTTTTTATCCACGGCCAAGAACCGCGCACGAGATTGTCGCCCGGTTTGCCACTCTTTATCTCCGAGGCTATTTCGGTCACGCGTCCTGGCATTGCCGAAAGTTTTGAATTCACCAGTTCGGGCGAGTCCACGTCAAAACCTTTCATCATTGTGTAGGTGTTGGGCATCCTGACCGAGTATGCACTCCGCCCCTTGATTCCGCGTCTTTCCATTGCCTTCCGCCACTGGTCGGCTATCAATCCCGAATCGTCACCGGCGGTGGTTACCATATAGTGTCGGGCATTCGCGTTGAACCTGAGATTTGCTCTTGATATTAGTTCGAGAATCACAGGTGGGACTCCCCACGAATAAGTCGGGAACATCCAGACGATGACGTCATCTTCCGATGTCAGGACTGCCTGGTCGGGCGAGATAAGTTCGTCGGGGGTAAATTGGTGGATTTGTTCACCGAGTTCATCTGCGAGCCGTCGCGCTACAGTCAGGGTATTTCCCGTTCCACTGAAAACGAATATCATCTTTTCTTATTTCCGAACATGTTGGGATGTTGTCTGATAGTGACCTGGGTGGCTCCGAATCCATATTCCTGGAACGAGGCGTCCTGGACGTCATGGCCTTTATAACGGTTGTTGAGTTCTTTAAGCAGGGCCTGGCGGAGCACTCCTTCACCCTTTCCGTGGATAAAGACTATTTTCTGACCGAATTTTTTCAGATTTGCATCCATTATCTCACGGAAACGGTCGATCTGGTAGTTCAGGATTTCCGCCGGTGACATTCCGTTTGAATTGTCGAGCAGTTCATCAATATGAAGATCGACTTCTATGATACCGTCTCTGACAACCTGGCCGGTGGCGATCGGACGACGCTTAACGCTTTTACGTTCCGGACGGCGCATCTTTTGAGGCGTTTTCATCTGTTCGGCAATCTTCTCGGGGTTAACGGGCGCTTCGCCTTTACCCGCAGGCAGATCTTTTTTTACCAGATCAAAAGCCAGGACCTCGTTCTCAAAATACGTATTGGGTTTGAAGCAGTGGAGTTTGAAGAACTTCGTGGTGTCGATTTTTATTTCGGCACTACCCGGCTCCTTGGCTTCGAATTCCTTTGACCGTTTGAACGCTATGTACTGGAACATAAGACGGTCAAAGCGCGTCACGTCATCTCTCAGGTAAGTCCCGAGCCATAGTTCTGTATTGGGCTCGACATGGCCGGCATATCTGACTGTCCATCCTTCGTTTTCGTCACGCCGCGAAGAGAGCGAGAAGTAGATGAAATAATTTGAATCATTTATCAGAGACGCGTCGAAGTCGGTCGTCGACAGTCTTTTTATGTCTGATGGCTCGAATCCGAGAACAAGATTTAGTGAGTCTCCTCCGTCGGTTTCGACATCTTCTTCCGGCTCGGGTTCGGGATCGGTAGCTTTTGTAGGAACCACTTTAGGAGGCGCAGGCTTGACAGCCGCGGTTGGCTTTTCAGCTTCTTTTTCTTTTGCGACCTCCTCGGCTTTTCTTACTACGACACATTCTTTTAATAATACCGGTGTCTCGAAGCCGTCGTCGTCGACCCAGGCCATGTTATCTTTTATTCTGACAATGCGACCGCCGCCTACATCATTCAGATAGCGGACAATATCTCCAATTTTTGCCATATCGTTCGGTAGTGTTGTTTTTTTTGTTTCAGAAAAAAAGGCATGTCATTTTTGATGAACACGCCTTGATTTATTTCGTTTTGCCGATCAGTGGTTTATCTGATTCTCAGCTTTTGGCCGGGTTGAAGCTTCGATGAAGTTTTGATGCCGTTCAAGCTGCAAAGTTTGCCGACGGTTGTTCCGTTGCGCGATGCGATTTTGCTGAGAGAGTCACCTTTTTTGACCGTTGTGTATTTGTTCGCGCCTTTAGACGAAGAAGTCGAGGCGGTGTAGGGTTTGCGGGGATTGGCTTTTGCGTATGCGGCGGCGTAGGTCGCGTTTGCTTCGGGCGAGTAGTTGCGTGCGTTCTGATACGTATTCTTGGTGAAAGTATAGGTATCGGTGTGAGTTGTCTGGTTGGCGAAATCGAAAATTGCCATGGGGTTGATTGCATAGCCCATGTAGCGGGTTTCGAAGTGGAGGTGGGGACCGGTCGAGCGGCCGGTGTTGCCTGCGAGACCGATGGGCTGGCCGGCTTTCACATATTCGTCTTCCTTGACGAGGATTTTAGAAAGGTGACCATAGACGGTTTCGAGGTCGTTGTAGTGACGGGCTACGATATAGTTGCCATAACCGCGGGCTTCGTAGTTGGTGATGCGGATGCGTCCGTCGAAAGCGGCGCGAACGGTGTCACCTACGTTTACATGAAGGTCAACGCCTTTGTGCATACGACGGAAGCGTTTGCGATAGCCGTAGGGTGATGTCAGGTACCCGGGGTGGGGCATAGAGAAGTTGCGGACATCGATGTCAACGCTCTGAGGAACCTGTACTCCTGCATAGCAGTTGACCGCACGGCTGTTCCAACCTACTTCGTAAAGGTCTTCTTCGGGTTCAACTTCTTCTTCATAGTTGAAGTAGTCGATTGAAGGAGCGACCAGGACGTTAGGGCGGGTAGAGGTCTGTTTTGCAAGCAGATTTTCCGACTGCTGGGTGTGTTGACCCGGAAGACGGTAGTTCTGAGCGTCAGCATCGAGACCGATGGCTGACATTACGATGAATGCTGAGGAAATTGCTAAGGCTTTAAGGCGAGAGAACTTCATTGGTTTTATTGCGCCGGGCTATTCATGCCGAGTAGCGGACGGCTTTGGGTTAAGACAGTTGTTGGTTGTTTGGTGAAGACGGGTTGATTGGATTGGTGAAGGTTTGCACGTCGCGCGTGCAGGGATCGGAATCGGGGTGAGTGAGAGGATTGAGCCTGGGCTAACCGCTGAGGGCGAATTAACCGAGCTCGTCGGGAGCGTAGATGGCCGGCATAGAGACCGGTGTATAATCAAATATTTCCTCGGGTTTGAAGAAACGGTTGATTTCAATGATGGCGTTTTCGGGCGAATCGCTGGCATGAACGATGTTTTCCTGGCCGCTCATACCGAAATCGCCGCGAATAGTGCCGGGGGCCGCTGCGCGACAGTTTGTCGCTCCGACCATGGCACGTACTACTGAAACTACATCCTTGCCTTTAAGAACCATCACGATGACCGGGGTGGCGGTCATGGAACGAACCAGTGAGGGAAAGAACGGACGGTCTACGAGATGGGCGTAGTGCTCGCGAAGAATTTTTTCATCGAGTTGCATCATTTTCGCACCGGTGACGATGAGGCCTTTTTCTTCGAATCGGCTGATCACTTTACCGGCAAGACCGCGTTGGATCGACGATGGTTTGAGGATGATAAAAGTTTGTTCCATGGTTGGATTGGCAAGCGGAGTTTAAGATTCGTTTACAATTGGTTTTATCCAATGCTCAAATTTAGGAAAAATATTTCGGACTTCCTAATGTGGTTCCACAAAAATTGGATTTTTTGTTCCATGAAAAATGTTAATCAATACTAATCAATTTATAATCATGTGATTATACGTCCATCTGTCAAGGGCGAATTTTCATCGGTCAGCGAGTCAGGCAAGAGATTGATTAGTATTGAAAAGTTAAATTTTGTTAAGCTTTAAAGGACCAGTTTTCGGAACAATTCATCAAATTTTTCATCCAGATTCGTGGTCTTCCCGGGGTGGGGACGGGAGGTCTGGATTGAGGCACTTCTGACAGCCGTTAGCCATCGGAACCGCTCATGAGGTTCGAGTGTGGCAATCGGTCCTCCGGCACGTTTCCCGTCGGCAATATTGACAAACGAATCGGTCTGTCGGATAAGACATTCGATGTCGCAACATGTTGCGAATGAGTTGATTCTTGGTGACCGGGTGTCAATTTTTACCTTTATCCATTTTGAGCGTTTGCACATCATCAGTAATCCGATGTTGATAAACTCCTCACGTTCGATGGAGGGCACGAACCTGATGACGGAATATTCATACAGAAACATCTTGGAAGCGGTTTCAGAGGCTGGCGCGGACTTTGACTGCATGATCAACGAAAATTTTAGAATTGGCGAAACGGGTTGTCAGAAATGTTTTGTAGACTTGACGACGTTGTTCTATACTGATTCCGCTTTCAGGCTCGTCGAGCCATTCGTCCGGAACAAGGTCGACAATCGCTTCAAGGTCGGCTGACGAGATGGACCGGTGCATCGAACTGTCAACTTCTTCCAAAAGTGCGGCCTCGGGAAGAAGTGCATGGTCTTTGACGTAGGGAAACGGTGAGAGCATGGCTTTATCCCAACCGTCCCAAGAATGGTGGAAATAAAGGGTAGCCCCGTGGTCGATAAGCCACAACTCTTTGTTCCATAAGAGCATGTTCGTGTTTCGGACCGTCCGGTCTATGTTCATAAGGAGGGCATCGACCCATACGATCATAGAGGCTGTGAGGGTGTCGGTATGATTGACGGCGACATCCCACGTCAGCGCTCCGTCGAGGAAATGGAGTCCCATGTTGAGGCCGCGGCTGGCTTTCAGCAGGTCCTGAATTTCTTCGTCACCTTCGGTCCGACCGAAGTCTTCGTCAAGGTCAAGAAAAACCTGTTCCGGGACCTTGAGCCCGGCTAACCTCGCGATTTCACCGCCTATCAGTTCAGAAATCAGGACCTTCTTGCCGTGGCCCGAACCACGGAACTTTACGACATATCTGAAGCCGTCGTCAGCCTCGGCGAGCGCCGGAAGCGAACCTCCTTCGCGTAAAGGGGTGATATAGCGCGTCACGGTCTGACGGCGCAGTTCGGGGTGGAAATCGTTTTGTGACATTGTCAGTCAATATTTTCGTCTCCGGCCAGAATTTTCAAGAATGTATCTTCATTGATTATCCTGATTCCGAGCTTGTTGGCTTTTTCGAGTTTTGCCGGCCCCATGTTCTCGCCGGCGAGAACGAAGTCGGTTTTCTTTGAAATGGAACCGACGTTCTTGCCTCCGTTATTGGCGATCATCTCCTTGTATTCGTCGCGGCTGTGGTGGTTGAAAACACCGCTGATAACGATGGATTTTCCTTTCAGTGCATCGCCTTTGAGACTCTCGTCTACTTTTTCGGCTTCGAACTTCAGTCCGGCCGTCCTGAGCCTTTCAATGTTCTCGCGGTTGACAGGTGATTGGAAATAGTCGAGGATGCTGTCGGCGATTCGCGGGCCTACATCTTCTATCCCTTCGAGTTGAGTACGGTCCATCGCCATAAGGGCATCCATCGAACCTGCCGATCGCGCGATTTTTTTTGCGGTCGTTTCGCCGACGTAGGGTATGGAAAGGGCATACACTACCCGATCGAAAGGAACATTCAGGCTGTCTTCGATACCTTTCATTATTCGTTCGGCACTTTTTTCGCCAAAGCGTTCAAGAGTCATCAGTTTGTCCTTTGTGAGCTCATAGATGTCAGCGATGTTTTTCACAAGACCGGTCGAGTAGAGAATTTCGGCAGTTTCTTCGCCGATTCCGTCGATATTCATCATGCGCCGACCGACAAAATGCTCGATACGGCCGGTAATCTGGGGTGGACATCCCCATTTGTTGGGACAAACCCATGCGGCTTCGCCTTCGACACGGACCAGGGGCGTGCCACACGCGGGACACTTCGTTACGAACGCGATAGCCGCCGCTTCCGGAAGTCGCTCGTCTTTATCGACGCCGACAATTTTCGGAATGATTTCGCCGCCTTTTTCGACATAAAGCATATCACCTTCGTGTATATCGAGGGATTTCATGATGTCTTCGTTATGGAGCGAGGCACGTTTTACAACCGTTCCTGAGAGTAAGACAGGCTCGAGATTGGCGACCGGTGTGATATAACCCATGCGGCCGACGTCGAACGAGACGAACCTAAGTCGGGTCGCTGCCCGTTCCGCTTTGAACTTATAGGCTATGGCCCAACGGGGTGACTTGGCTGTGAAACCGAGATTGAGTTGTTGACGGAGAGAGTTGATCTTGAATACAAGACCGTCCGTCGCTACCGGGAGTTCCTTGCGTGCCGTGTCCCAATGGCGTATATATTGGTCTACCTCATCGATATTGTATAATAGTGTCATCGCGTCGCTCACCTTGAAGCCCCACGAACGGGCAGCCATCATGTTGTCGTAATGATTGTCGGCCGGAAGGTCATCACCTATAAGATAGTAGAAGTATGCGTCGAGTCCTCGGCGCGCTACTTCAGCCGGGTCGAGGAGTTTCAGGGTCCCGGCCGCTGCGTTTCTCGGATTGGCAAACAATGGTTCCTCGTTGAATGCGCGTTCGGCGTTCAGCCGGTCGAAAGCTTTCCACGGAAGGACTATCTCGCCACGGATCTCGAATGACTCGGGCCATCCTTCGCCGTGGAGAACGAGCGGAATAGACTTGATGGTCTTCACGTTCTCCGTCACCACGTCGCCTTTCTCGCCGTCTCCGCGCGTGACAGCTCGGACAAGTCGTCCGTGTTCGTAGATGAGGGAGATGGAAGTTCCGTCAAACTTCATTTCACCGACTATGACGGCCTTTTCGCCTGGCAGCGCCTTCTCTACCCGGTCAACCCATTCGTCGACTTCGTCGACCGAGTAGGTGTTGGCAAGCGAGAGCATCTGATGGATATGTGGAACCTGCTCGAAGCCGGCTGTAAGGTCGCTGCCGACGCGTCTCGTCGGAGAAAAAGGGTCGTCGAATTCGGGATTCTCCTTTTCAAGACGTTCAAGCTCTTTCATCTTTTCGTCGAATTCACGGTCTGAGATTTCCGGAGAATTCAAAACGTAATAGTTGTAATTGTGGCGGTTAAGCTCGCTACGCAGAGATTCTATGATGTCTTTGATCGATTCCATGGTCGGGTCATAATTGTTAGTCACTACAAATTTAACAACTAATGATTTGGCTTTGTGGTTTAAAAGTGTTAATTTTGTGAAAAATATTTTTCACCTCATAATTTGAAAATTTAGAAATACCAATCAACCAATGAAAATCCTCAACCGTATTTTACTGGCGGCACTCTTTGCTGTAGCCGGATTCGCGACCGCAACCGCCGAACAGCTCATCGATGCCAGAACTCTCCGCGTCATCAACCGCGGCTGGGATAATTGTCACCTGGCTTTCAGTCGTCTTCCCTCGTCTTTCCAGAATAGCTTCAACACTTCGGCGTGGGCATGTTCAATGCACTCGGCCGGAGTCGCTGTCCGTTTCGCCACCAACTCGCGGACAATCGGCGTCAAATACACCCTCTGGGCCAATTCCCACATGAACCATCAGGCCCCGACCGGAACCAAGGGCATGGACCTCTATATCCTCAACGAAGGCAAGGAGTGGCGCCACGTCAACACGATTCGCCCCGAGGACCGAAAGACTCAGGAAGGTGATTTCAACGTGAATCTCGACGGCTCGATGCACGAGTTCATGATCTATCTTCCGCTTTATGACGGCGTGACCGAAATGTTCGTTAAAATTGACGATGGTGCCACGATTACGAAGGGTAACTTCGATGCGATCGATCCGACCAAGAAAGTCGTGATGTATGGAACGAGCATTCTTCAAGGCGGATGTGCCTCGCGTACAGGCATGTCGCCTACAGCCATTCTTTCACGTTGGTTGAATGCCGAAGTCATTAACCTCGGTTTCAGCGGCGGCGGCAAGATGGAACAGACTGCGGCCGAAAAGATCGCTCAGATTCCAAATGTATCGGCGTTCGTCATTGACCCGGTTCCCAACTGTGACGACGTGATGTGCCGCGATCTTACGTATAATTTCGTAAAGACCATCCGTGATGCAAATCCCGGTGTGCCTGTCATCATGGTCGAAGGTCCGATGTATCCTTACGCATGGCACAACAGCTATTTCAAGGAATATCTGCCTCTCAAAAACAAGTATTTCCACGATAATTACCTCAAACTGCTTGAGGATAATCCCGCCAATCTCTACTATGTGACTTACGAGAATCTCGACGGTGTTGAAGACGACGGAACCATTGACGGTATTCATCTGTCAGATCTCGGATTCAAATATTACGCCGAGAAGCTCTACCCTGAACTTGAACCGTTTGCAACCGGAACAACCCTAATGACCATTACCAGTCATCGCGACGGTGCGACTGATGTTCCCCTCGGATCAACTTTTGAGTGGAGCCGCCCCGAGCGTGAAGGAACGCTCCAGATTTCGTCAACAGCCTCTTTCGCTTCGAGCGGAATCGTGTATGAAGCCAAGGGTACCGGCTCGGTTACTCTTCCCGAAACCGCTTTGGCCGGTTCGACTCTCTATTATGCGCGGGTCGGCTATCTTTCGCCCGGTGCCGAGGAAGGCAACGTAAGCTATACTCCGGCAGTAGCGTTTACAACCGAATCGGTTGATCTCGTTATGCCTGAGCTTCTTAAGCCCGAAGACAGCGGAGTCTTGTATGCGGACCAGCATCTGGCTGTCAAACCTCTGCGCGGTGCGTCGAATGTCCGTATTGAGGTTTCGGCAACTGCTTCGTTCCCGAGCCGATCGAGCTATGTCGTCACCTTGCCGACCGGAACTTTCGAGGACCCGAAAGCAGCATCAGAACTGAAACTCGGTGGCGCAGGACTCAAAGAGGGTACAACCTACTACGCGCGCGCACGTACTACCTATAATACTTCTAACGGAAGTGTGAACACCGAGTTCTCGACACCGGTCGTCTTTACATATAATCCGAACACCGGAGTTAATGCTGTGGAGGCCGAGGCCGCACCGGCAATGACCGAGCACTATGATCTCACCGGACGTAAGATTGATAACCCTGCTCCCGGTCAGGCTACGCTGACTGTCAACAAGAGCAACGACGGACGCACCTCGGCAACCAAAACTATCACAACCCGCCGCTGACTCTCAGGCCTGAGTGACTCATAACTTCTACTTTTGACAAAATGATCCTACTTTATAGAATATATCAGTTCTGTATCGCTTTTCCGCTTTTGATAGTCATAACTATTCTGGCCTCTACGTGTGCCGGAATCGGGAGTGCGTTGGGCGCTCATAGATTCTGGGGCTATTGGCCCGCCTGTATCTGGGGCAAGTGCTTCTGCTGGCTCAATCTGGTTTCGGTATCTGTCCGGGGAAGGGAAAACATATCGAAGAAGACATCATACGTATTCGTGGCCAATCACCAGGGTGCATTCGATATTTTTTCGGTTTACGGATTCCTTGGCCACAACTTCAAATGGATGATGAAAGCGAGTTTGCGTAAGGTCCCCTTTGTTGGGCTCGCCTGCAAAATGTCGGGTCACATCTTTGTCGACAAGTCATCTCCGTCGGCAATCCGTCACACAATGGAACATGCCGAAAAACAGCTGTCGGGAGGTATGAGTGTAGTCGTCTTCCCCGAGGGTGCAAGGACTCTCGATGGCCGGATGCATAGCTTTAAGAGAGGGGCTTTCTTTCTTGCTACCGAGTTTAATCTGCCTGTCGTTCCGGTTTCGATCGATGGCGCCTACAAGGTGATGAGACGCACGGCGAAACTTCCCCGGCCCGGACATATCAATCTGACGATTCATAAACCGATCATGCCTCCGGCTGAAGGGCACGATCTCCGCGAACTGATGGAACATTCGCGGGCAGTCGTCGCTTCGGCCGTTCCCGAGGAACAGGGGCAGCGAAGCTAAAAGATTCCTCTAATCCGAAATTTCATTAAATTCAGAAAATATTAGTACAAAAAAGAATATGAGTAAAGAGATTGTTCTCAGTGGTATCCGGTCGACCGGAAATCTCCACCTTGGAAACTATTATGGAGCGTTGTCAAAATTCATAAAGCTTCAGGAAGAATATGAGTGTCTGTTCTTCATCGCCGACCTTCATGCGTTGACAACCAATCCCGACCCCAAGACTCTTCATGCCAATGTCAAGAGTATTCTTGCTGAGTATCTCGCGGCCGGCATAGATCCCGAAAAGGCAACCATTTTTGTACAGAGCGATGTTCCCGAAGTTTCCGAAATGTATCTGCTTCTTAACATGCATGTCGGTATCGGTGAACTGATGCGTACAACTTCTTTCAAGGACAAGGCTCGTAAGGCCCTCGGTATCGGTCCGGCGACCGAAGGCGATGACGAAGATATCGAGCGTCAGATCATCGGCGCCGAAACAAACAAACGCGTCAATGCCGGTCTGCTCACCTATCCGACTTTGATGGCAGTTGATATTCTCATCCAGAAGGCTAACTATGTCCCTGTTGGTAAAGACCAGCTCCAGCACCTCGAACTGACGCGCCGTTTTGCCCGCCGTTTCAATTCTTTCTATGGCGTAGACGAGTTCCCCGAGCCTCAGAGTTTCGATTTCGGAGGAAAACCCGTCAAAGTCCCCGGTCTCGATGGCTCGGGTAAAATGGGTAAGAGTGAGGGGAACTGCCTCTATCTCATCGATGACCCGAAGACAATGAAGAAAAAGGTCATGAAAGCCGTTACTGACCAGGGTCCGACAGAACCTAACAGCCCCGTCAGCGAACCGGTCGAAAATCTTTTTACACTTCTCGAACTGACATCGACACCCGAAGTCGTCAAGCATTTCAGAGACGCATACGCCGACTGCTCGATCAGATATGGAGACCTTAAAAAACAGCTGCTCGAGGATATCCTCAAAGTGACTACACCTATCCGCGAACGTGTGGATGACATTATGGCAGACGAAGCCTATCTGCGTCGTGTTCTCGCTCTTGGCGCCGAACGAGCCCGTGAACGTGCAGCTAAGACTCTTGCCGAGGTTCGCGAAATAATGGGTATCCGAAAATTCTGAATTTAGATTCCGGTCCCGATGAAAAGTAAATTCCTCATTCTGTCGGTTATCGCGGCGACGACGGTGTGTATGGCCGCTCTTCCGGGGACACCCGTTTCGCCCCGGGTTGACGAACGTTTCGATCGCTCGGGGTGTACGGTCGGTGCGCCGACTGACCGTCGCGCGATTCATTTGATTTTTACGGCCGATTCCATGTTTGAGGGGGCGCCGTTCGCGCTTGACTGTCTTGATGCCCGTCGGATAAAGGCGTCCTTTTTCTTTACCGGGAATTTTCTGCGGGACCGGGCGAACGATTCGATAATCACCCGTATTATCCGCGGAGGTCACTATGTCGGGCCTCACGGTGACCGTCATATTCTGCTTGCCGATTGGGACGAGGACCGGACTCCGTTGGTGACTCCCGATTCGGCGCTCCGTGACATGCACGACAACTACGCCGAACTGAAACGGTTCGGCGTGGAACGGTCAAATGCGAAGGTCATTGTTCCGCCATACGAATGGTACCATCGCACTCATATCGACGCCTACCGCGCCGACGGGCTTCTCCCCGTAAGCCCGTCGCCGGGCATTGAGACTTTCCGCGACTATACGACTCCCGACATGTCCGACTACCGGAGTTCCGATTATCTTTGGAATCAGCTTTTCGAGCGTGAAAAGTCTCACGGACTTGACGGCGCGATTATGATTCTGCACCTCGGGACCCAGGATGTCAGGACCGATAAGTTCTACCATCGCCTCCCGGCGTTACTCGACACATTGGCCGGACTCGGCTATACGTTCGAGCGGTTTTAGCAACGTTTGATTTATGATTGAGGCCTATCTGCGATATCTCGAACAGGAACTGAACTACTCGTCGCTGACAGTCACGGCCTATCGCTCCGATTTGGCAGACTGGAAGGCCTTTGTCGGCGGGGATACTTCGGACTTTGATCCGCTGGAGGTCACGACCGCCGACACCCGCGCATGGCTCGCCGGGCTTGCACGACGCCGGCTCGCGTCGACCACACTCAAAAGAAAACTTTCCGCTGTCAAGGGACTCTATGGCTATCTGGCTAAATATCACGGTCTCCTTGACAATCCTGTTGACTCTATAGTCATGAATAGGCGAGAGAAGCCGTTGCCGCGATTTATCCCCGGAGAAGAACTTTCGGCGGTGATGAATAATATAGAAAATACCACGGATGTTTCAGATTTTACGGATGTGCGTGATGCGCTGACAGTCAATCTTCTATATCAGACCGGAATGCGTGCTGCCGAAATTTTGGGCCTGACCGACCGACGTGTGGACCGCTCGCGCCGTGAACTAAAAGTGCTTGGAAAGCGTAATAAAGAAAGAGTGATACCATTTGGTGATTCGCTCGCAGAGAATATTGACATCTATCTGCAGTTGCGTCAGACCCTCATGCCGGGGAGCGGTGGAGCCGATCGCCCTTTTCTGGTCGATGACGAAGGGAGGCCAATGACCTACCGGTGTCTTAACAGGATTGTTCACAACGCCCTCGACGGTCGGGTGAGCACGTCGAAACGATCGCCTCACGTGCTTCGCCACTCGTTTGCTACCGACATGCTCAATGCCGGTGCCGATCTTTCCGCCGTCCAGAAACTTCTTGGCCATGCTTCGCTTGAAACAACTCAGATTTATACCCACGTCACATTCACTGAATTGCGTGAAAACTATAACCGGGCGCATCCGCGCTCACAAAATAATACTAACATAAAAAAAGGAGGTTTACCATGACTGTAAGAATTAATGCCGTCCACTTCGAAATTGCCGATCGACTGACAGAATTCGTAAACAAAAAAGCCCAGCGCCTCACCCGCCGCTATCCCGACATTTCCGAGTTCGATGTGACCTTCAAGCTCATCAAGCCTGAGTCAGCCATGAATAAAGAAGCCACCGTCAAAATTTCAATGCCGGGAGCTAACGGTATGTTCGGCAATAAGATCGCCAATACGTTTGAAGAAGCTTTCGACTCCGCTATTGAAGCCGTTGAACGACAGCTTGATAAACACAAAACCCAAAAAGCAAAAACCCTGAACGAAGAATAACCCGAATGTCCCGGACCTTTCTGAAGGTTTAGGGTCATAGATAATAAA
>CAYVXC010000048.1:0-13577 GCA_964454925.1 uncultured Bacteroides sp. | reverse complement strand
TTAGGGTGATGAGCGGAATCAGCATTTCTTCCATTGAAATTCCCCCGTGCTGGAAAGTGTCGGTGTAGTATTGGACGTAGTAGTTGTAGTTGTTGGGATAGGCGAAGAAGTCGCGGCCCCACGCGAAAATATAGGTCGATGAGACGTTCGGCGAGGGAAGGCCGTAGGCCTCGGGCTGTTTGATTTCATAGACCTGGCGGTTGTTGTATCCCAGGTTCTTCCCGACTTTGTAGCGCAGGTTGGTGTTGGTGTTCTTATCGCCGGCTACCTTGATGGGATTGGTGACACGGATTGTGCCGTGGTCAGTGGTCAGAACGATTTTTGCGCCCGAGGCAGCTATGCGTCTGAACAGCTCGGCAGCCGGTGAATGGCGGAACCACGACTCGGTCAGTGAACGATATGCGGCGTTCGAGGCCGCCAGTTCGCGGATCATCTTCGACTCGGTTCGGGCGTGGCTGAGCATGTCGATGAAATTGATCACAACGACATTGAGATCGTTGCCTTTAAGGGTATTGAACTCGCGGAGAAGTTTCTCGCCTCCGTTTGAGTCATTGATTTTGTGATAAGAGAACTTCCAGTTCCGGCGATAGCGGTGAAGAAGGGTCTCGATCAGGGGCGATTCGTTAAGATTTTTGCCTTCATCCGAGTCCTCGTCGACCCAGAGATCGGGGAACATGCGCGAGATTTCGAGCGGCATAAGTCCCGAGAAGATCGAGTTGCGGGCATATTGGGTCGCCGTCGGGAGAATCGAAAGATAGAGACGTTCGTCGAAGTTAAACTGTTCGGCCAGCATCGGGCGGATCGAGTGCCATTGATCGAGACGGAAGTTGTCGATGACGATGAAAAAGACCTTTTCGCCGGCATCGAGGAGCGGGAAGACGACGTCGGGCATGACGCGCGGCGACATCAATGGCGAGTTGGCGTCCGAGCCGAGACCTTCGAGCCAATCGTGGTAGTTCCGTCTGACAAATTTGGCAAAAGCCTGGTTGGCCTCCACGCGCTGCATGTCGAGCATTTCATCCATGTTTGTGTCTGTATCTGCTAACTGCATCTCCCATCTGACAAGACGCGAGTAGAGCGCGTTCCAGTCGTCAACCGAGTCGGCATCGCTGATGGCGGTCGAGATTTCGGCAAATTCGCGGCGGTAGTCATCAGCCGTGGTTGCGGTGACGAGCTCGTCGCTGTGAAGATGTTTCTTCAAGGCGATGAGTATCTGGTTCGGGTTGACGGGCTTGATAAGATAGTCGGCGATTTTGTTGCCGATGGCCTGGTTCATGATGTTTTCTTCCTCGCTTTTGGTGATCATGATGACCGGGACATGGGGAGCGGCGAGCTTGATGCGCTGAAGCGTTTCCAGACCCGTCAGGCCCGGCATGTTTTCGTCGAGGATTATCAGGTCGAACGGCGTCGAAGCGACCATGTCGAGTGCGTCGCGTCCATTGTTGGCCGTGGCTATGTTATATCCCTTACGGGTGAGGAACAGGATATGTGGTTTCAGGAGGTCGATTTCGTCGTCGGCCCAGAGTATGTGGAATTGCTGGCTCATAGCGGGAGAGTGTTTTTATTCGTTTGGTTCGTCTTCAGGCACATCGTCTTCAGGCAGGTTTTCGTCGGGAAGTTCCTCGATGTCGTGATAGGGCAGTATTCCGGCTTGGGCATCGCGGTAGTTCTGCTCCTCGAGGAACCGGAAATAACTGTCGAGCGAGCCGCCCGAGTGAAGCAGCGCGTCAAAGTTGGGAGCGCTGATGACAACCGGCCGCACACCCGCCGGGAGGGTGAACACGGGCGAGTCGGCCATGACCCGGCGGTAGTGGTTGAGTTCGTCGAGATTATCGAAGTCTTTTACCACAATCATGCCCAGGCGTCCGAAATTCATCACTTCGAGGTCGAAATCTTTCACCACAAAAGAGTTGAAGTTATGGCGTGCGATGTCATAGAGAAGCTTGTTTCGGTCCACTTGGTCGGTCGGGAAGACAAAGACAAGAAGCTGACGGTCGGTGTCATTGAGCGTAAAGGCTATTTCCGGAGTTCCTTCGGTCGCTGTCGAATCGTTGGTCAGCGCGATGTCCCAAAGCATTCCGCGCAGGTTCGAGCCCGAAGAACCGGCCTTCAGCTCGCGACCTTTGGCCATTCCTTTCAGCCATTCCGATGCGATAGGGGTGATATCGGTGTCGGGATAGCGTTCGAGCAGCTCGCGCAGGGTAGTGTTGAACTCGTCGGGTTTGTGTTCGGTGACGAAAGCGAGAGCCTGTAGGAACATGAACTTCGGCATCAGGGGCGACAGGGGATATTTTGTCGAAACCTCGTCATAGACGGCGTGGACTCCCGCGTTGTCGTTGCTCATGTATGCTTCGTATGCGTGTTCATACAGCCCGTTCTGAATGGCATCCATCGCTTTTAGATTATCCAGATAAGCGGGGTCGGCCATAGCCACGCCGTATGACGACTCGGGAAAGTCGGCAAGAATCAAGTCGCGATATTTGTTTTCCATCGCTTTGTCTCCGGTGCGGGCCGCCATCAGATAGAGGTTGTAGTAAACCTCGAGGCGATAGACGTTGTCGGGGAACTCGGTGAGCAACCGGTCGAACTCGACGCGTGCAGCCGGGTAGTCATCAAGACGGTCCTTGAGTATGACGCCCATGTTGTAGAGACCTTCCTGAATGACGTCGCGGGCGGTGGTCCGTTCGGCGTCGGTCGACGGAATCTGACGGAGATAGAATTCGGGGTAATGAGGATCCTCGGCGCGGCGTCCTTCTTCGCTGTCGGCCGGCGTTTCGTCGTTTTCGTCCGACGTTCCTTCGCCGTCCGTCCGTTCGGCGGAGTCGTCGTTGTCCGAGTCGAAGTCAGCGGTGTTGAAGGTTGTCTTGTTGCGGCGGCGCCAGTCGTCTTCGAGTTTACGCGACCCCCACCGGCGCTGGAATTCCGTTTTACCGGCGTTGCGCGTCGGTGTGTTATAGAAGTACCACGATCCGTCGGTGTTCATAGTGAAAGTCGACGGAGCCGCCGACGAATTCGACAGGGTCGAACCCTGGGCCTGGCGCTCGGCGTTGAACGCTTCGCGGCGGGCAGCCTCTTCCTCCTCCTTTTCTTTCTTCTTCAGATCGTCGATAATCTTATCGATGACTTTCATCTGATATTCGCGAGGCATTTCCGAAAGGTGCAGAAGCGAGTCCTGAAGATGGACGTTCTGGCTGTAGAGCGCCAGTTCGTCGAGGACATCCGACCGACGTTTCAGATTGATCAGGTCGGGGTAGGATTCGGGCAGTTGGGGAACAGCTTCGCTATAGCACGGCTGAGCCAACTCATAGTCGCGCCGCGCGTAGTAGAGATTTCCGAGCGTAATCTGGGCGATGGCTTTCTCGATGCCTCCGCGTGTGGACTTTTCTGCCGCTTCCCTATAGTTCTCGATGGCGCGGGCTGTGTCGCCGCGCGAGAGATAGATATTTCCGATCGCGTAATAAATCTGGTCGAGATATTCCTTGTTGCGGTCAAGCCGTGTCATGCTTTTCAGCGACTTGATTTCCGACTCGATGTTCGCGCCTGTGAATACTTCGCTTTGCTTTATACGGGCGTTGAATTTTGTGCGGTAGGTCGCATTGGCGGCTGAAGCAACTTTGCCGAACGCCGCGTAGGCCTGTTGTTTGTTGCCTGCGAGACTGTAAAGCTGTCCCAGAAGAAAGTTGAGACGGGTTTTCTGAGGCCCGCTGCTGAGTTTGATAGCCTGTTCGAGATAGGGGATCGCGCGTTCGCGGTCGCCGCTTTTGATGTAATATTCGGCGAAGTCCATATTGTACAGCCGACGGTTCTCGTTGTTGGTCAGCTCTTCGGGCTTGATTCGGGTAATGATGGTCTCGGCCTCGAAGAGCCAGTCCATCGCCAGATATGACCGGGCTTGCCAGAGACGTGCCTCGGTGACGGTCGCCGGTAACCAGTTGAAACGGCGCGAGGTGTAGAAAAATGTAGATGCGGCACCGAGAAAGTCGCCGTTCATATACTGCGAACGGCCCATCATCATCCAGTCGTTGTGGAGGAACGGGTTGTACTCGTCGCGTTTCATCCAGGCCTTGTATTCCGGGTCATTTGATTTGCCGCGCTTTTTCTCGGGTTTCTTGGTGATTGATCTGAGCTGAATGGCTTTCTGGGCCTTTTCGATCGACCGGTTGAAATCACCCGACGGCTGAGGGAGTTTTTCGTTGGCGCGTGCTTCGGCCGGATGCATCAGCAGGAGCGACGTATAGTCATCCTCATAGTTTTTTTCGAGTTCTCCGAGAGTTTCTTCATAGTGGCGGTCGCCGTTGTAGTGAATGTTGTAGCGCGTGATAAAAGCCGTGTACTGGCGGGCCGCCGCCGTGTTCTTTTTTCGCGCGTTACACGACGACATGACAATTCCCATTCCGGCCACGACGGTGACCAGAATGAGAGTCCAAAGTCTGTTTAGTGTTCTGCCGGACGAGAGGTGAATCATTTGTTTAATTAACGGACATCCCCGCCGGTTATTGTTTCTGTTCGCCTTCGGCCGGCGTGTTTTCGGGCTTGTTTTTGCCCTTGTTGGGATCGTCGGGGTAGGAGATACGCGAGTGATACATCGTCATCAGGCGCTTGATGAACGATTCCTTGATGGTCTTGACGTCATGGAACGACAGCGGAGAGTCCGCGTGGAGACCGTCGGCAATCTGTCCGTCGATGATCTTGTTGACAAGATCGCTGATAGCTTTGGGCGTATGCTCGCGCAGAGACCGCGAGGCGGCTTCGACCGCATCGGCCATCATAAGAACCGAAGTCTCGCGTGTCCGCGGGTTGGGACCGGGATAGGTGAACGGTTTGGGATCGACGGTTTCGTCGGGATGCTCCTTGCAGTATGTGTAGTAGAAATATTTTGCCTGTCCGGCGCCGTGGTGCTGACTGATAAAATCGCGGAGAACCGGGGGAAGTCCCGCTTTCTCGGCCCGGCGGAGTCCGTCGGTGACGTGGTTGATGATGATTTCGGCGCTTTTCAGTGGCGAAAGACCGTCGTGAGGATTGACACCGTGCTGGTTTTCGGTGAAGAACATCGGGTTCGAAAGTTTACCGATGTCGTGATACATGGCCCCTGCGCGGGTCAGGAGTGCATTGGCCCCGATGCGTCCGGCGGCGTCGCTGGCGAGATTGCTGACGGCTACGACATGTTGGAAAGTTCCGGGACACTCGTCGCTCAGAGCTTTCAGAAGGGGCGCGTTGACATCCGAAATCTCAACCAGAGTAACGTTCGAAACAAATCCGAAGAGACGTTCGATACCGAACATCAGGACGTATGTCAGCGAAGTCAGGACCGCGTAGACGGCCAGAACTCCGATCATTCTCAGCCTGATTTCATCGAACGTGCCGACGGTCATCAGTCTGACCGAGATATAGGCCAGAGTGATGCCTACGAAAACCAGCGCGGAGGTTTTCAGCAGCTGGGAGCGCTGAGTCAGGTCGCGAAGCGAGATGACAGCCACGCCGCACGCCACGATCTGAAGGAAGATATACTGAAACGCGGAGTTCGAGATGCCGCTGCAAAGAAGGGCAAGCACGATACCGGTCCAGAGACCCATCCGGCCGTTGTAGAAAACCAGCAGAAGAATCGGGACAATAGCGATCGGGACTACATAGAGTCCGAGTGTAAGAACCGATGAAACGATGGCTACGATGAGGAACATAACCGTCACCAGTCCGATGACGAAACCGAAGTCCTTGGCCGAACGCCAGGTCGACGGCTCGTAGAGAATGAGATAGGCCACCAGGATGCCGAGAATCAGGAATACGAACAGAGCCTGGCCAATCCAGGTGAGAAGGCTCGAAGGGCTGTCGGCTGATCCAGATTTTTCAGCCTGGTCGAGATAGTTGGCGATGTTGACAGAATCCTGAGCTGTAACCGGGCGTCCGCGTTCGATGATGGTTTCGCCGACCTGAAACGTCCCGAGATCGCCGGTGAACTGAAGCGAGGCGATAGCCAGAAGAGAGTCTGTGGCCGCGGTGTCACAGATAGCCGTCGGAACCAACAGGCGGTCCAGCTTTGCGGCATCCAGAAGATGACGGTGGTTGGCCAACTCGGTGTCTATGTTGTAGAGGCGGCGCTTAATTTCGCCAACGGATGTAAACGTTCCCTGATTGTAAGTATTGAAAATCTTTTTTGTCTCGGCTATTCTGATCTGGTCGGGCAGCTCTCCTTTATCTTCGGCCAGTACGAGACGCGAACCTGTCGTGTAAGCATCGATGATTTCATCTTTTACTTTGTTTTTGAACTGTATGAAGTAGAGAGGGTTGTACGACACGGTCGAATCTATCTTACGCGCAACGTCAATCTGGCTCAGCACGGCGAGAGCGGCGCGGTTGGCGTCGGTCGGCACATATTTGTAGACCTTCACAAAGACCTCGTTCAGCGAGTCAAGATCGTGACGTACTTTTGCTTCGTCGCGGGTCTTGGTCATTTCAAATCCGGCACGCAGAGTCTCGTGTTGCCACGGCTTGCCGACGTGAAATTCAGGGCGGTCAAACTTAGCGTGGGGATAGAAATATACGATAACCACCAGCGCAATCGCCGTGATTATGATTTGAGGCCAGTATTGTGCTATACCTGACTGTGAGTTAGTCTGTTTCATAGAACCTGATTTTTAGCAGGAAGAGAATAGTTTTCGCCATAACCGGGCCGTCCCGATGCCGGGCAGACCCGTCTGGTCGGCTTATATGCCTACCAATTTGCAAATATAATCATTTTTTCCTGAATCCTACCCCCGTCCTCGCGGACAATCTTCACGAAAACCACCTCACCTATTGTTTTCCTCAGCTTTATTTTGAATGAGTATATTCCTTATAAAGTTTTCGATATCCACGGGTGTCACATTGAAGACAGGCTCAAGTACTGAAAATGCCGGTTCAATCACGAATCGTTCAGAGCGAGTAAGCATTGCGATTAAGTTCTTGGATTTTAATGCATGGCCTGAATATTTTCTGGCCAGCTCCATAATGGTTTTTATGTCTACTCCTTCCTTAAGTATCGCGTAAATGTCGTAATAATCTCGAAATTTACTTCGGCGAAGTAAGACTTCCATCTTCATGGCGCCGATAGAAGTTATGTCAGCAAGACGTATGTTGTTCAGAAAGGGTAACTCAGATTGTACAGGCGAGTACCTGGGATTCGCATAAAAGGATATTTTTACTCCGTCAACAATGAACTCGACATGATCCAGATCAATAATATCACAGTGTTCAACTGTCCCTATTTCAGATAGCTCTTTCTTTATCGTAGGCCAGTCAACCTCACGTCGTTCGTTTTTAGTTTTCCTCCATGACATAAAGTCAAGGTCTTCGCTAAGTCGAGTTCCTAGTTGTAGAGCCAAAGCTGTCCCACCCACAAGAAGATATGGTTTTAGACATTCCAGATGTGAAATTTTTTCAAAAATAGCTTCTGTTTTTGGAGCGAGACCTTTCATTGCTACAATTTTGATATTCTGTTGAGATTTCGAGTTTGAAGTGTCTTCAGATAGGTGTCAGGACATTTTGATTCAAAGTAATACCACGCGAAAAATCGGTTCAAAGTATAAAGATAATCACCTTCCGGAACAAGAAATTTCTTCCATGCCTGTTTAATTTTTGAGATGGGGAAAACAGAGAAAAGTTGATCAATTTCAGGCAAATCAAGATGGCGCATGGTCAGTGCTATCAAGTTGTCATTATCAATTTTAGACAGCTTGACAGATTCGGGCGCATAAGACCAGAAAACTTTTTCTTCCTTCAATTTAGAGAAGAGTTGTCGTCTTACCTCATTTATCTTATCTCCGTTCCGCATTTTCATTTTACAAAAACAGACGACGATTTAGTCGTGATAAATCAAGTTTGTAATGCAAAGATACTAATTCTGAGCGAGATAACAAAATGAAACTACACTTTTCAAAGAAAATCAGACCCTGAAAACTACACTTTTCAAAAAAGTGTTAGCGCTGGGAGAGGTAATGGCGGCGGAGCGGTTCCGGAAAGTGTTCGATGGCATACCTGAGCGCCGTTCTGGGCATTTCCGTGCCGTACCGGTCAAGAAAATCGGTCAGTTGATCGCGGCCTCCGCGTTTCCCGATTTCGCGAAGCATCCACCCTGTCGCCTTGTGAATCAGATCGTGACGGTGAGTGAGGTACCTTTGGGCCAACCTGAACGTATCGTCATAGTGACCGTTACAGATAAGGGTCCACGTTGCCACGATAGCCACGCGCTGATGCCATAGACTGTCGCTCCGCTCGGCCAGACGGCTGAGTATCTTGCGCGACTCCGGACGGCTGACAAGCCATTCCCCAAGGATTTTGGGGGCGACGAGATCGACCAGATCCCAGTTGTTTCCATACGGAATCAGATCAAGATAAATAGAGACTATTTTATCGGTCGTCTTATCGTCGTGTTTCTTAACCGACTTTTTGTAAAGCTCGATGAGAAGCAGGAAACCGGCCAGTCTGACCTCGTGCCATGGGGAGCGCACGAGCATGGCCGCGTCTTCGATCGTAACATTGTCGCGGACTTCTTTGACAAGTTTTCGGGTTTCAGGGACTCTTATGCCAAGGAACCGGTCGCCCTCTCCATACTGCCCCGGTCCGCATTTGAAAAATCTCATCAGATGACGGGCTTCCGCTTCGTCACCCATAGCGATCATTGCCTTTTCCAGTTCTTCCGCTACCATGCTGTATTACTTATTTTTTAGATATGAATCTGACTAATTCGCCGTCATACAAAGTTACTCAAATTTCCGCGTCGGTCAAAGTCGTCAGGCCAAAATAAAAATGCAGTGTCGGCGAGTAGTGAAAATCTACAGACTCCGACACTGCACTTATTAGCGGTCTTGCGCTTTAGCGAACTATAACCTTGAAGGTTGAGTGGCCGTCGCTGACGAGATAGATACCCGTTGAGGGACGTGCGAATATGACTTCGCTCTTTCCGGTTGCCGAGAGACTGACGGAGTGTCCGGCCGTGTCGGTGATAGTCACGGTGTCGCCGGAAATTCCGGAGACTCTGATCGTGTTTCCGTCAACGATCGCCGAAAGCGTTTCGGAATCGGCCTTGACATCATCGACGCCGTTAGAACGTTTATCTGAATAAGTGAAGCTGATTGCCGGCGAATATTCTGTGTTGACGGTGCTGCCGTCTGCCGTGTTGTAGGTTGCGCGGGCACGGGCGTAGTAAGTAGTTCCGTCAACCAGTTTCTTACTTCCGATTTTGATTTCAGAACCTTCCTTGGGATCATTGAATTGACCTGTATTCAGATTACAGATATAGAGCGAACGGCTCGGGAACGATTCAGATGCGGCGATCTCCAGACGGGCAGTCTTCATTCCTTCTAAAGCTTTGATGGCGATATTGCCGTCGGCAAAAAGCACTCCCTCATGCACGGGATTGGCGACTGTCGGAACTGTCTCTTCCACGCCCGGAGTCTTGAATCGGATGGGATCGGATGTACTGGTGTAGCCGTCGCGTTCGGTCGTCGCACGAACCCAGTAATATTTATGGCTCTGGAGCTTATAGGGCTCTATGGTATAAGATCCCTTTTGACCCGTTTCTGAACAGATCATGTTCTTGAATCCGGCGTCTTCAGCCACTTCAATCAGGGCCTCGCCGTTAATCGATGTCCAGGTGATCGTGGGAGTCAGATTATCCGTAATGGAGTCATTGGCCGGCGAAGTGATTTCGGGTTTGAAAGCGTTGAACTCGATCGGAACCGAGGGGGTCGATTGTGCATTGTCGGCAAGCGCGCGAATCCGGGCGAACAGAGGTTTATTGTACCTGAGATTCTCCAGGTCGTTTGAGTTTATTGTTGTCGCTCCGTGGACACGGCGGGTTTCGATTAGGTCGTTCATGGTGTTGTCCGTCGCGATCTCGAGAATGTATGACTCGGCTCCACTGACCTCCGACCAGACGATATCGAAAGGTGTTCCGATTGTCTCTCCGTTTGCCGGAGTTGAAATGGCCGGTGTTCCGATTGACGAGACTGATGCGCCGAGAGTTCGGAGCGAATAAACATTTCCATAACGGTCATAAATTCCGACTGAAACTTTTCCGTTGGCTGCATACTCAGCCGGAATTTCCATCGCCGTTCCGTATGTGAAACCAAGCACTTCCCTGTCACTGCCGTTGTGGCCGAAGACAGCGTAGCGCATACCCTCCACGGGGGTCCAGCTGAGAGTGCTTCCGTTCAGACTCAGCCCCTCGACAAGCGCCTGGGGGACCGCGGGAATCCACTGCATCGACGGAAGAAGAGCTTTCCGCGAATAAACATTCGTCCGGAGGAAGTGGCCGAACAGCGGCGATGCGCTGTAGATGAACTTCGCGCTGTAGAAAACCGAACCCGGTTCACCGTCCGTGCTGTACTCGCGGG
This sequence comes from uncultured Bacteroides sp., assembly GCA_964454925.1. GTDB lineage: Bacteria > Bacteroidota > Bacteroidia > Bacteroidales > Muribaculaceae > CAG-873. The sequence continues at coordinate 3,207 of CAYVXC010000048.1, read as the reverse complement.
TCATCTCGATCTGACGCCGGTACTGGTCGAAGGTGGTCACGCCGGGTCCCGATGCGTATTGAATCGGGGGAACGTCGCTCCAGTCGCCGGTTTTGCTCAGTGAGCTGATGTCTTTCGAGATGAAAAGATGGCGTTTGTAGGTCGGCATCCGGTCGCTCCACCATTTGGACAGGATGTCGAAGTCTCCTTTATCATATCCGATGCCCCAGTAAATCTGGGGTGAAATATAATCGAGGGCTTTGTCTTCAAGCCACGCCAGCGGGTCCGAAAAGATCCCTTTATACTGATAGTCAGACCCCGATGTACACCTGGGTACGTTATGGGAGTTGGCATGGGCGATATCTGTACAGGTGATACCCGCCGGACCGATACCGAAGCGGACCCATGGTTTGATTTTCTTGACAGTCGCATAGACCTCGCGGACCATCTGATTGATATTCGCGCGGCGCCAGTCACCGATATTGAGTTTGCCGCCTCCGTCGGTATAGGCTTTGTATTGGGCCGCGTCTTCCTGATCAACCCCCTGTGGATAGAAGTAATCGTCGAAAAGCAGACCGTCGACATCATAATTGCTTACAATCTCGGCGGCTACATCACAGATGCGCTGACGGACTTCGGGAAGAGCCGGGTTAAGATACGACACCGCGCCGACGTCGATCAGCCAGTCGGGATGTTCGTCTCGATAGGCTTTTGGCGTACCCGTGAACGATCCGATAGCCGTTTCATATCTGTAAGGGTTTATCCATGCGTGGGCTTCGAGACCGCGCTTATGACACTCCTCGACAAAAAATTCCAGCGGGTCATAGCCCGGATCCATTCCGCGCTTGGAAACAAGATCTGAACTCCAGGGCTCGTAACTCGATTTGTACATCGCGTCACATCGCGAACGGACCTGGAGCTTGGCCGAATTGAAATTGTTGATTGCCAGCGAATCAAGCAACTCGGCCAGTTTTTCTTTCTGGCGGTTGATGTCTTTTTGATTGCCGGTGCTTGACACTCTGATAGCCGACCCGCCGTCTCCGGGAGCGGTGCGTGGCCAGTCGATCGAGAACACTGTGGCTATCCAGGTCGAACGCATTTCTGCCTCGGGAGAAGGATTGGCCGCTTTGGAGGCAACCGATCCGCAAAAGACAGTGGCCGCCGTCAAGACTGACATAAGTAATTTTTTCATGACTAAGGTGATGTATTGATAGGTTAAAAGGATTGATAATGGTCTGTTTCGGGAGGTTTATTGAAACTGGGTGCAAGTTGGGAAATAATATTCTATCCACAAAGCTATTAACACAAATTAACTACGTAATATTCTTGCACAACCCATGTCCCTTCTGCCTTCCCCGTTAAAATACCCCCGGTTTTAAAAATCGCTGAACGCTATTTAAGTAAAAAATAGTGTGGATTACCCAATAAAACCTAAATGGCTTGCAAATTCAGACCCTTTCGTTGTGTATTCTCCACTATTTCACTAACTTTGCACTCCAATTGGCGCCGTATTTGTTTTACGCGCCACTCTTAGTCAATAGCCAATTTTATTTCATTATTATATTTATTCATTACCAATCACAATTTCTATGTGTAAAAATTCAATCACCAAAGCTATGGCTTTGGTATGCGCGATGACCTTCGGGTTTACATCGTGTTCTGATGATGAGCCCAAGCTCAAGGCTGTCGAGATCACCCAGCCCGAGAAGGGCGGCACGATTACCGTAACCCCCGCCGAAGCCAAACCCGGCGAAGTGGTGACCATCACCGCAACCGTTGATGACAAGTGGGAATTCGTCGCCTGGGAGATCACCGCAGACGGAAAGGCAGTTGAAGTGGCTGATCCCGAAGCGCTCCAGACAACTTTTGTCATGCCCTCATCGGCTGTTACCGTTAGCGCTAAATTTCTTGCTCCCGGTGAAAAAGACGGCCTTGAAACTGTCCTCATCCCCGCCGGTACCCGAATGCTCGGCTCGAATCCCGACGAACCGAGCTACTACAAAGACGAAAAACTCCACCAGGTTACTTTTTCGAAAGATTTCTACATGAGCAAGTATGAAATCACCAATGAACAGTTCGCCTGGTTCCTCAACTCCACCGGTGTGGGTGAAGACGGCGAAGGTGCTGTTCCCGGTCAGGAAGATAAAGAAACTCTTATCTACAGTTCTGAAAAAATGGATAACGGTAAATTCAACTTCGGAGTCAACTGGACCGGCGACAAATGGGCTCCTGCAGAAGGCTACGCCAATCACCCCGTAATCTACGTGACATGGTATGGTGCAGCCGCATACGCTGACTTCGTCGGAGGTGCTCTCCCCACCGAAGCTCAGTGGGAATATGCTTGCCGTGGAGGTCAGGAAGATCAGCTTCCCTTCGGCATCGGTGACGGTACCAAAATGGTGAAAGGCATGGCTGCATTCTATATCTATGACTACTATGATCTCGCTGAAGGCGGCCGCAAGGTTGACTCTTCCATCGAAGGCTATCAGTCGTCGACCTATCCCGTCGGTTCGTTCGAACCCAACGCATGGGGCCTGTACGACATGCATGGTAATGTCTATGAATGGTGTGCCGACTACTATGGCAACTATCCCGACGATCCCACCACTGACCCGACCGGTCCCGAAACCGGTTCAAGACGCGTTGTACGCGGTGGCGGCTGGGTTAACTCAGGTCGCGAACTCCGTTCGGCTGTCCGTTGGGAATCGCGTCCCACAACCAAGCTCGAAAACTATGGCTTCCGCGTAGTCTTCTAAGCGGCTATCCAACTCACAAAAATCGTCCCGGCCTTTTCCAAGCGCCGGGACGATTTTGTTTCGCCCTGCCCGGCTCCTCCGAGTCATCGGAGTCCTCTGAGTTCTCGGAGTCCTCTGAGTTCTCTGATACCGGTCAAAAACAAAATCTCCCTCTATGCTCACGCACTGAGGGAGAGTTGGTCATATAATTTGGGGAAATGATGTAGTGGTAGCCCATAGGAGAATCGAACTCCTCTTTCAAGAATGAAAATCTTGCGTCCTAACCGATAGACGAATGGGCCATAAGTCAAGCATCGTCTGTTATTGAAGAGCCAACCGTAGGAAGTGGTGTATCAAGCCTCCGGCTCGGTGCTTACCTCCTCCGAAGGATATAACGACGACCTGCTTGATTGTAGGTTGATCAGCCGAGTTTGGCGATGTGATGAGCGAGTTTGCTTTTCAGATTAGCGGCCTTGTTCTTCGAGATAGCTTT
>CAYVXC010000047.1:0-13668 GCA_964454925.1 uncultured Bacteroides sp. | reverse complement strand
GGGGGGGGGGGTAACAGACTGTTTCTCAGCAACTTTTAGCGCTTCTGAATAGGGTTTGAAAAAATCTTTTCCGAGAACGAGTGAGATCCGGTAGAGAAGACCGGTGTCGATATAGGCGCGAGTAAAGATGTCGTAGACGTTGCGTCGGTCGCAATTCAGCTGTTGGCTGAGCCAGTTGACGCTCTGATTCTGGTCCCGGAGTTCCTGCTGAATCAGTTGTCCGATCGGGACCGGCACAGGCACCTGGCGCGTTAGATTTGTTTCGTCTGAAGGCATGGTTGGTGTTGTGGTATTAATTCTTGGTTAAACGGTGAGTACTTTATGCGAAAATTGATTTTTGGGTTAGTGTCTATTACTCATCGGGCCATTCCGGCTTGGACTCACAAAGTTAGGTATTATTGATGAAGGTAGTGACACATTTTTGTGTAAATTATTTTCTCGTTTAGGTGTAAATATGTTTTTTCTGCGCTTGGTCGCTCATGGAGTGCAAAATTCCTTATATTTTCTTAAATTTGAGTATCGGCGAAGGTTTATGGGCGCTATTTTTTGGTCGGTTATAGTTAATTTATTAATTTTGGTGTTTGAAAGGTGAAGTAGCACCTTACGGGCCGCAGTCACGACCTCTAACGATTTTTTGTATCATATTTATTTGCAACATACTACACATCTATGAATATCCTTGAAATGAGCGAACAGGAGATTATCCGTCGCAACAGTCTCGAATCTCTCCGTGAAATGGGTATTGATCCTTATCCGGCAGCCGAGTTTCCGGTTGATGCCGATACGGTGGAAATCCGCGAAAATTTCAGCGATGAGGCCGAACCGAAACGCGAGGTCTGTATCGCAGGGCGCATCATGAGCCGCCGAATTATGGGGAAAGCTTCGTTTATAGAGCTTCAGGATTCCAAAGGCCGCATCCAGGTTTACATTTCGCGCGACGAAATTTGTCCCGATGAAAACAAGGATTTCTATAATGTGGTATTTAAAAAGCTTCTGGATATCGGGGATTTTGTCGGCGTAAAGGGTTATGTATTCCGGACCCAGACCGGCGAGATCACCATCCACGCTCAAAGCCTGACCGTGTTGTCGAAATCTCTCCGTCCTCTCCCGATCGTGAAAGTCAAGGACGGGGTGACATACGACGCGTTCGATGATCCAGAACTCCGTTACCGCCGCCGTTATGTCGATCTGATCGTTAATGACGGCGTGAAGGACATTTTCGTGAAACGCACGAAGGTTCTCAATTCCATGCGCGAGTTTTTCAACGGCCACGGCTTCATGGAGGTCGAGACCCCTACCCTCCAGATGATTGCCGGGGGTGCGTCTGCCCGTCCGTTCATCACCCACCACAATTCGCTCAACATCGAGCTTTATCTCCGCATCGCGACCGAGCTTTACCTTAAACGTCTGATTGTCGGCGGATTCGACGGTGTCTACGAAATCGGCAAGAACTTCCGCAACGAAGGCATGGACCGCACTCACAACCCCGAATTCACCTGCATGGAGATCTACGTGGCCTACAAGGACTACAACTGGATGATGAGTTTCACCGAACGTCTTCTCGAGAAAATCTGTCTTGATGTCAACGGCACAACCGAAGTCAAGGTCGGCGACAACACCATTTCATTCAAGGCTCCATTCCGCCGCGTGACGATGATCGACGCCATCAAGGAGAATACCGGCATCGACATCACCGGTATGGACGAATCGGCTCTTCGCGAGACTGCCCGTTCGCTCGGGATAGAAGTCGATGACTCGATGGGCAAAGGAAAACTCATTGATGAAATTTTCGGAGAAACTTCCGAGGGTAAATATATCCAGCCGACGTTCATCATCGACTACCCCATCGAGATGTCGCCCCTGACGAAACGCCACCGTTCGAACCCCGAACTGACCGAGCGTTTCGAACTGATGGTCAACGGCAAGGAACTCGCCAACGCCTACAGCGAGCTTAACGACCCGATCGATCAGTATGAGCGCTTCGTCGAACAGATGAAACTGGCCGCCAAGGGCGACGACGAAGCAATGATTATCGACCAGGACTTCGTCCGTGCACTTGAATATGGTATGCCTCCCACATCGGGCATGGGCATCGGCATCGACCGTCTTGTAATGGTCATGACCGGACAGACCACTATCCAGGAGGTCCTGTTCTTCCCGACCATGCGCCTTGAAAAAGTCGAGCACCGCGATCGCGAGGAAGCTTATACCGCCGTTGGTGTTCCGGCCGAATGGGTACCCGCGGTTCAGAAAGCCGGCATGCTCACCGTCGCTGCTCTCGGAGCCGCCGCTCCCGGAAAACTCGTCCAGGAGCTGATCGGTCTTAACAAAAAATATAAACTCGGATTGAAGAATCCGACCATGGACGAAGTCACCGCGTGGGTCGAGACTGCCAAGGCCGGCTCCGCACCTGAAAATTTCGAGAATCCAACAGAAGCGTGACCTCCAATTTTTGAACAAAATCGACTGAAATCATGGATAGTAGTGATTTTCCGGGCCGAATCGGTGTGATGGGCGGAGGTAGTTGGGCGACCGCGCTCGCCAAGCTGCTACTTGAGTCCAACCATCGCATCATGTGGTACATGAGACGCGACGACCGCATCGAGGAGTTCATCCGCCTCGGCCACAATCCGGCCTATCTGACCGATGTAAACTTTGACATCGAACGGATTGATTTTTCGAGCGACATCAATGAAGTGTGCGAAAAATGCGACACCCTTCTTCTGGCGATGCCGTCGCCCTATTTCAAGGACCACACGGCCAAAATCAGCGTCGATGTGTCGGGAAAAGCTTTCGTATCGGCCATCAAGGGCATTGTTCCCGACGAAAACGTGCTCATCACCGACTACATGAAAGACACATTCGGTATCGACCCGGCAAAACTTCTTGTCGTCTCCGGACCCTGTCATGCTGAAGAAGTCGCCCTCTCGCGCCCGAGCTATCTGACAATCGGATGTATAGAGACAGCCCACGCCGAAGCGTTCGCCTCGTGTCTGAAAGGACGAAACACCCACACAATCATAAGCAACGATGTCGACGGAATCGAGTTCGCGGCCGTGCTCAAGAACGTCTATGCCATTGCCGCCGGAATCATCCACGGGCTGAAAATGGGCGACAACTTCGTGGCCATGCTTGTCTCGAACGCCATCCGCGAAATGGCCCGTTTCATCGATCAGGTCCGCCCGTGTCCCCGTCACATCTGCGACTCGGTCTATCTTGGCGACCTCCTCGTCACGGCCTATTCGCGCTTCTCGCGCAACCATAACTTCGGAGCAATGATCGGACGCGGATACTCGGTCGGCGCAGCCAAAATGGAGATGGAACAGATCGCCGAAGGCTACTACGCCGCCAAGTGTATCTATGACATCAACAAGACCGCCCAGGTTGACATGCCTATTGTCGACGGTGTCTACGACATCCTCTACCGACGGCTTAATCCTACAAAAGTTATGCGCCGAATCGGTGAAACTTTCAGTTGACATCTTTTGTTATATGACCGACAATACTAACAAAACCATAATACCCCAGCATTCATCATGACCAAAGAAATTCAGGTAAATCTAAAACATATCGCTCCGACCGTCAGCGAAACGGCCGTGACTGCCCTCATGCCCGAAGTGGCCGACGCTCTTTCGAAAATCCATAACGCTACCGGCGCCGGCAACGACTTCCTGGGATGGGTCGACCTTCCGACCCGCACACCCGCAGCCCTTGTCGACGAAATCAATGCCGTCGCCGACAATCTGAAACGCGACTGCGACGTTGTCGTCGCCATCGGAATCGGGGGCAGCTACCTTGGAGCGAAAGCCGTCATCGAAGCTCTTGGCGACTCCTTCGCCAGCTCGAAACCCGGTTGTCCCCACGTCGTCTTCGCCGGCCAGAACATCGGAGAAGATTATCTCTATGAACTTCAGGAATATCTTCGAGGAAAACGTTTCGGAATAATCGTCATCTCGAAGTCGGGAACCACCACCGAACCCGCTATCGCTTTCCGTCTCCTTAAAGCCATGCTTGAGGAACAGGTCGGTAAAGACCGCGCCAAAGACCTCATCGTGGCCATCACCGACGCTCGACGCGGCGCCCTCCGTCAGCTTGCAACCGAAGAAGGATACCGCACGTTCGTCATCGAAGACTCGGTCGGCGGCCGCTTCTCGGTCCTTTCTCCCGTCGGCCTTCTTCCTATCGCCGTCGCCGGATTAGATATCAAGACTCTGCTTGACGGCGCCGCCAAGATGCAGCGCGCGACCATAAACGCCAATGCCACGAACCAGGCAGCCGTCTATGCCGCCGCCCGCAACGCACTCTATCGTGCAGGCAAAAAGATCGAGATTCTGGTCAACTATAACCCCAAACTCCACTACTTCGGCGAATGGTGGAAACAGCTCTATGGCGAAAGCGAAGGCAAAGACCACCTCGGAATCTTCCCCGCCGCGGTTGATAATTCAACCGACCTCCACTCGATGGGCCAGTGGATTCAGGACGGCGAACGGACCATCTTCGAAACAGTCCTTTCGGTGGGTAAGGTGCACCACTCGGTCACCATCCCGACCGACGAAGCCAACCTCGACGGCCTCAACTACATCGCCGGCAAACACGTCGACGAGGTCAACAAAATGGCTGAACTCGGCACCCGTCTCGCCCACGTCGACGGCGGAGTTCCCAACATCGTAATCACCGTGCCCGAGCTTAACGAAAACTACATCGGCCAACTCATCTATTTCTTCGAAAAAGCATGTGGCATCAGCGGTTATCTCCTCGGCGTCAACCCCTTCAACCAACCCGGAGTAGAAGCATACAAAAAGAATATGTTCGCTCTGCTCGAAAAACCCGGCTACGAAGCCGAGACCGAGGCCATCAAAAAGCGACTCTGATAAAGTGAGTACTTCTTTACAACACATAAGCCCCGCGGGACCCGTCGGAATCTTCGACTCGGGTTTCGGGGGGCTCACTGTTTTAACCGAGATCCGCAGGCGATTGCCCGATCTCAATTATCTCTATCTTGGCGACAATGCCAGAGCGCCCTACGGAACCCGCTCGTTCGACCTCGTCTATCGCTTCACTCTCGAATGTGTCGAATACCTGTTCTCCCGGGGCTGTCCGCTCGTCATCCTGGCGTGCAACACCGCGTCGGCCAAAGCTCTCCGCACTATCCAACAGAACGATCTTCCCCGTTCGGCCGATCCCACGCGCCGAGTCCTCGGTGTCATCCGCCCGACCGCTGAATTCGTCGGACAGACATCCAAGACAGGTCATATCGGAATCTTCGCCACTCCCGGCACAATCGCCTCCCGGTCATACGACATGGAAATCGGCCACCTCCACCCCGGATTCGTGACCAACGGTAAAGCTTGCCCCATGTGGGTGCCGCTCATCGAAAACGGCGAGGCTCACGGCCCGGGGGCCGACTATTTCGTCAACCGCGACGTCGCCGACCTCGTCAAAGCTGACCCGCTGATCGACACGGTCATTCTCGGATGTACCCACTATCCTATTCTCGCCGAAAAAATTCGCCGGGCTCTTCCCGAACGAATCACTATGCTCAGTCAGGGCACTATCGTGGCCGACTCACTCGCAGACTATCTCCGGCGTCATCCCGAAATGGACCGCCGCCTCTCGCGCGGAGGCTCCGTCGAATACCTCACCACCGAGGACCCTTCGCGCTTCGACACCCTCGCTTCCATCTTTACCGGACATCAGGTCGCCGCATCGCGCATCACCTTATAACTCCAAAACCGGCTAATCCTTTATGAAACGAACGAAAATGTCCGACGGCTGGGTTAAAATCGAACAACCCGGCGCTCCGGTACTTGGCTACTCACCCGACTCCAAAGTAAAAATCATTGAATGTGACGGACTGCCGTTCAAAAGCTTCAATGGTTCGGACGAACTTCTTCCATACGAGGACTGGCGACGCCCGGCCCTCGAACGAGCCAAAGATCTCGCCGCCCGTCTGTCAATCGAAGAAATCGCGGGGCTTATGCTCTATAGCCCCCAGTATCACGTACCGGCTAAAACCGGAACATTTGGAGGCAATCCATTCGATCCGTCAGTCAACCTTTCGTGGGAACTAAGCGATCAGCAGAAAGAAATTCTGACCGATGACCACGTCCGGCACCTCCTCGTGGCCGGCGTTGAAAGTCCCGAGTCAGCGGCCCGTTGGAACAACCGGATTCAGGCTTTTGTCGAAAACCTCGGATTCGGGATTCCGGCCAACAACTCGTCAGACCCTCGTCATTCGGCCTTCTTCGACGAACAATTCTCGTCGGGAGGACTCGGACGGACTTCGCTGTGGAGCCACTGTCTCGGACTGGCCGCCACCTTCGACCCCGACCGCGTCGAACGCTTTGCCCGGATCGCTTCAGCCGAATACCGCGCCATGGGTCTGGCAACCGCTCTCTCACCCCAGTGCGACCTCGGGACCGATCCTCGCTGGTATCGCTACTCTTCTACTTTTGGCAACGACCCTCTTCTTGTCTGCGATCTCACCCGCGCCTATGTCCGCGGATTTCAGGAATCGGGCGAGAACGGCGGCTGGGGGACGGAGAGCGTAAACGCCATGGCCAAACACTGGCCAGGAGGCGGCAGCGGCGAGGGTGGCCGCGATGCCCACTACGGAAACGGGAAATATGCCGTCTATCCCGGCGGATGCTATGAACTCCACAAAAAGCCGTTCATCGACGGAGCCTTCAGCCTCGGAACACCGACTGAAAAAGCTTCGGCTATTATGCCCTACTATACAATATCGGTCGGAATTGATCCCGACGGAGACAAAGGTAATTCCTATAGCCGTGAGATCATCACCAGCCAACTCAGGAACGAAGCCGGGTTCGACGGCGTTGTCTGCACCGACTGGGCAATTACCCACGACGAGATCCACCCCGGAATCCACTCGGGGAAACCCTGGGGAGTCGAGAATGAATCCGAAGGTCGACGCCACTATCTCGCTCTCGAAGCCGGAGTCGATCAATTCGGCGGAAATCAGGCTAAAGCTCCCGTCCTTGAAGCATACTCAATGGGGGTATCCGAGAAAGGCGAAAAAGCAATGCGCGAGCGGATGGAACGGTCGGCTGTCAGACTTCTTCTCAATATGTTCCGCACAGGCCTTTTTGAAAACCCCTACGTCGATTCGGACCTTACGCGAACACTCGTCGGCAATCCTGAATGGACAAACGAAGGTCGGGAACAGCAGCTCGACTCGGTCATCATGCTCAAAAACCGTGACCACCTCCTTCCCCTAAAGAAAAATCTGAAAATTTGGGTTCCGACGCGCCATGCTCCTGAAACGTTGACCTATTGGCGTTCGGTCCTCCCCGCGCGAGACGTCGACCCGCTCAAAGGAGTGCTTACAGACGGATTTATCCGCACAGACGGACCTGACGGCGCAGACGCGGCGGTTGTTTTTATCGAGTCGCCCCACAGTTATATGATGGGCTATGACACCGAAGACGCCTTGAACGGTGGTACAGGCTATATTCCCATCTCGCTTCAATATCGACCTTACACCGCGACCAAATCACGTAAAGTCTCTCTGGCAGGAGGCGACCCTTTTGAAAAGACTTCCAACCGTTCCTATCTTGGGAAAAGCGCACGAACAATAAATGAATCAGACCTTGATATGCTCGAGGATGTGCGCCGTCAAATGGGAGACCGCCCGGTCATAGTTGTCGTAATGGCCTCTAATCCTCCTGTGCTTTCCGAGATTGAACCTCTGGCCGATGCCATGCTTATGGGATTCGATGTCGACAGTTCGGTCTATTTCGACCTTATCCTGGGTCGTCATGAACCTTTCGCCCTACTGCCGTTCGAGATTCCCGCTTCAATGGATGCTATTGAAATCCATTGTGAAGACCGCCCGCATGATATCGAACCTTATACTGACACTCTCGGGAACCGCTACACCTTCGGGTTCGGCCTCAACTTCGCCAGACAGATCTCCGACGCGCGTACCACCCGCTATACCACGAATTTAGGCATCTAAAGAGTTCTCAGAAACTCAATTTTTATTAATATTAATTAAAATTAGCAAACATTAGTTAAGAACGAGAATATGCTATATATTTTTGTTTATATTTGCGACTGTATTAACCAAACAAACATTTATTCAACCCATTAACTCCAATCATCATGGAAGAACTCAAGAAAAACAAAAAGATCGTGTTGCTCGTTGTGGGCGTTTTTGCATTCATTTTTGCAGCATTCTGTCCTGCAATCGATGTACTTGGCAAAGACACGATGAGCGGTTTCAAGTATGTTTTTGATGCAACCGGTGCCGGATTCACCCGTTTCCTCTATCTGATATTTTTCCTTCTGCCTCTTGCCGGCGGTGTTTACGCTTATGTAGTTCCCGAGACTAAATGGGGCAAAAATATGCTTTATATCTTCGGTGGCGCAGCCATTCTCGGCCTCATCACCCTTCTTGGACTTCCGACCGGACTTAGCTTTGCTTTCGGTGCTTGGCTCGGATTCGTTTTATGCCTTGTAGGTGCTGTCCTGGCTGTCATGTTCAAAGCCCCCGCAAACAAATAATCACATCTCATTTTCCGGCTGTATGCCGAATTCAGACCGCCTCAACCCATATCGTTGGTCGCTGACCAAAAAGGTTGCAGGCGGTCTGCTATGTTTTGTCATCCTCCTACTGATTATATTCTTTATCGTAGTATGGTGCTCACGGAAACCTTACACGCCGCCGGACACTACCGGGTGGCAAACAGGTGACATCTTTTTCAGCGCCGGCAATTCATGGCGGAGCGTAATCGTCAAATGGTTCGATTCATATAATCCCGACGGTCTGACCCATTGTGGATTTGTCGTAATTGATAGTGGTAAACCCTACCTGGTTCACATGTCGACAGACGAACACCAGATCGTCATGGAGAGCGTCGGGGATTATGGACGGGTGAACGACGTCAGTTCAGTGACGGTCAGACGTCTCCACGAAATACCCGACACCACCATCCTCCGGCGTAACATTATGAAGCTTTTGGCCGCTCACAAGGAGTTTGACCATAAATATGACCATCGGGATTCAACGGCCTACTATTGCACTGAGTTTGTTGTCCTCGAACTTGGGAAAGCAGGAAGTCACGCATTTGATGATTTGCTACAAAAAGAGCATATCTATCCTATCGATCTCGCCGGTTCACCGGCGGTTTCGGCTATAAAAATCCCGGAGGAATAGGATCAGAAGTTATAGCCAACGCCGACGGAAATTCCGAGGCGGTTGAATTTCGAGGTTTTATCGGGATAGACCTTTTCCATTTCGGCAAACTGAGTCAGTCCAATGTTACTTTCGACCTGAATCTGCCAGTGGCGTTTGATTTCAGCTGCGAGTCCGACACCCCAATCCAGCTCAAAGCCTTTGAAACTATCGAGGTTCCTATCGTGACGGAGATAAACAATGTGGGTCTCAGGATTTTCCATATTGTATTTACCCTTGACCGCAAAATTTACAAAAATATGTGGTCCGGTATAGACACTAAATCTGACATTCGAAACCCGGAACAAATTGACACCAAAATCCAGTGGCAGCCTCATTCCGATCGTCTTCATATCGCCTGTGAAATAAAGCGGAGTCTTTTCAGAGCCGGCATATCCGTCGAGTTTGACAGTTTCACATCCAACCAATAGTCCCGGACTGAAATATGCTATTTTGCCGATTGGAAGATAAAATGATATACCGGCTGCACCTCCGGCTCCCCAATCGGTTATTTCACTGACTGTTCTCGAATTGGTGAAATCGCAGAATGCACGGACACCGAAAAATCCGCGATCGGAGTTGTCGAGGCCGGAAGCGGCAGCTACGGGCATGACTAACGAAAGAATTAGTGCAGACACTAATAAACGAAAATTGTGAAGCATAACTGTATAGTTCTTATATAATAATTCCTGTATAATCTATTTTTCAAAAGTTATAACCAATCCCTACGGACAGACTGTTACGTTTAATATTTGCCTCTTTATTTTTATATACTCTCTCCATCTTAGCAAATCTCGTTAATCCGATAGTTCCTTCTACTTGCAAATGCCAATGGTATTTGAAATCCAGACCTAAGCCAAAGCCCCAACTCGATTCCATTCCCATAAAATTATCCAGACTTTTGCTTTCATAACTTGCATAAACTTCATGAGAGGTCGGATTCTCCATATTATAGGTAGCACGAACGGAGGTATTGAATGAGAAATGAGGTCCGGTATAGACACTGAATCTCACGCTGCGGGTTTGTATCACTTTCAAACCGAAATCAAGCGGTACACGGAATCCGGTCACATTCAGATGACCTATGAAATATATAGGATAACTCTCAGCGCCTCCGATTCCATCAAGATCAAATTTTTCTTTGCCAAAGAACAATCCGCCATTGAAATATATCATTTTCCCGATCGGTACATACCCGATGACACCCACTCCATATCCGGGACCACCGGAGACCACATGCTTTACTGTTGTTGGTGTAAAATGAGCATATTGAGCCCTGACTCCAATATGGAGTCTATCTTTAGCCTCTGATTTGTCTGTTTCCGATGCATACACAGCGCATCCGATGGCCAGCAACAGCGAAAGGCAGAAGGTTCTTAAAAAACGCGACATTGATAGGGGATTACAGATATGAGTTAGTGATAGATATAAGTTTTAAAGCCGTCCGTTCAGAAGTTGTAGCCGAGTCCAAGGGCAAGTTCACCACGGCGGAAGGCACTCGGAGTTCCGGGTGTAAACTCGTTTGTGGTTCCGAAATGTGACAGACCGAGTGTACCTTCGAACTGTGCGTGCCAGTGACGGCCATGGTCGACGGCCACACCGAGCCCCCAGCCTATTTCCATCCCGCTGTTCGTGATCTTTTCGTTGACTTTCGTGGTTGATTGGGTTCTGATCATATCGTAGTCACCCTTGACATCAAAGTTGAAGTAGAAGTGAGGACCCGTATAGACACTACAGCGCAACCGGCGGTTATCGATAAACTTCACACCGAAATCGAGCGGCAGCCTGAGTGACGGCATTTTGATATGTCCGTCAATTTTATAATGGGAATATTTATTACCACCCTCACCGTTCAGTCTCATTGTCGTATAGCTGAACAAGAGGCCGGCGTTGAAATAGGTCAAGCGCCCGAACGGTGCATAATAGGCAATACCGACCGACGCACCCGGTCCCCATTTAACAATCTCGGTCACGCTGACCGAACGGTTGAAATCAAGTTGAGCACGAACTCCGAAATGAGATGAGTCTTCAAAATCATCTTCAATATCTGATTTTTCAGCAAAAACCGGAGTTGTCATTGAAAGGGCCAGAACGGCGGCGATGAAGCGAAAAAAGCGTGACATAATGAAATTGGTATTGATTGATTTTCAGGATTCGATTGGTTTACAATTTCAAAATTATGAAAATAAATTCACATATCAAAATTTTTTGACTAACTTTGTTTCCATTAGTGCCGGGAATCAGTTTTTCACGCTACTATTCTTTTATAACAATCTTCTATACTTCGCCCCCCGTTTCCCTATGCCCGTCTTTCTTCCCAACGAAATGATACTTCAACAAGTCTGGCGATTCAGGCTTTGGCGATGTACGGGACGGCCTAAAACGACCGATGGGATTAGTGTTGAAATCATTGACCCCGGAATACTCAATAACGGTCCGGGTCCCGACTTCTTCAACGCTAAAGTCCGCATTGACGGACAACTTTGGGCCGGATCGGTCGAGATTCATGTACGGGCGTCTGACTGGCATCGTCACGGTCATGACGGCGACCCGGCATATTCCAACGTAATCCTCCACGTTGTAGCCGTCGACGATACAGCTATCGAACGTTCTGACGGGTCAAGGATTCCCCAGCTTATAATGGCAGTCGACAGCTTCTTTGTCGGAGCATTCAACCGGCTGCTCACCGCCGACCGGATCGTCCTCCCGTCGTGCGGCGATCGTCTCCGGGACATTGCATCGATCGTTCTTACCGACTGGACTTCGGCTCTCGGGATGGAACGTCTCCAGTCAAAAGCCGACCATGTCCGCGAGATTCTTGACCGCAATGCCGGCGACTGGCTTCAGACAGCCTATATCGTACTCGCCCGAGGACTCGGCTTCGGTTATAATGCCGACGCCATGGAACAGCTTGCCCGCTCTCTCCCGATCAAAACGCTCATCCGTCACGGCGATGACCTGAATACAATCCAGGCTCTTCTGTTCGGTCAGGCGGGAATGCTCGAAAAGCGCGAAGATGGCTTCACTTCGATGCTCGCAGACGAATACAGTTTTTATAAAGCTAAATACGGACTGCGTCAGCCCGAAATCCTCTGGAAAAACTCTTCGAGAAGCGGGACCAACTCACCCGAACGTCGCATAGGTCAGCTGGCCGCCATCGTGGCTCGCGACTCTTTCAATATTGCACGCACTCTGTCTGAAACAGTCGATGTCACCGAGGCTCGCAATCTGTTCGCTGTCCCTCTATCGGAATACTGGGCGACCCATACACGGTTTGGACGACCTTCGTCGCGACGCCTCGCTCCGACCGCTCTCGGGCACTCAACGATTGATCTGCTAATTATCAACGTCATCGCTCCGCTCGTCTATCTGCGCGGCGAGATGAACGACGACTGGCGATTGACAGACGGCGCTGTCAATATTCTCGAAACCACCCGAGCGGAAGACAACACGATCATCCGCGGATTTGCCGACTTCGGAATCAAAGCACACGACGCATTTTCGAGCCAGGCTCTGATTCAGCTCCACCACAACTACTGCACCCCGCGCCGGTGTCTCGACTGCCGCCTCGGCCACCGCATGCTCGCCCGCCACGCCACCCTCATCTAAACGTTTTTCAAAAATAGTGTCATTAAGGGCCATGAAATATGTCATGTCACCTGACATATCTTCGAAGTTCTCTTTTGCTACCTATATCATATTTTGTGCTCGTTATTTTCGGAACACTCTAAAATAAAGAACGCCTCTCAAGTATGCTGTCAAAGGCGCGCCTGAGAGGCTTGTTATCATAATAACGTAGATCTGTCGGTTTTAGTCTCACAAAATTAAGAATTATTTTTTATACTGCCATTTTCTTCTTCTTCCCACTTAAAAAAGAGGCTGTCTAACGTTATTGATAGACAGCCTCTTCGAAGTCATAATTCGGGGAAAGCTTACTTCACTTCCCAGGTTTCGCCGGCGAGAAGCATGTCGCGGAGGCTGTTGAAGCCTTTCTTGGCGCGGACTTCGCGTACCTGGTTGTCGATTTCGTCATTATAGGTGAGACCTTCGACATCACGGATGACACCGATTGCGAGGGGAAGTTCATGACCGTCCATCATGGCGAGCTGCTGATGGAGGAAGTTCGACTGACATTTGGCATCGTGAACGAGGACATCATCGATCGTGTAACCGTCTTTGCCGAGTTCAACAGCCTTCAGACCGAAACCGTCCTGGACCAGACCCATGTTCATGTCTTTGCCAAAGAGCATCTTCTGGCCATCGACGAGGTGGATCGTGCGGTCGGCGCGAGTCTCGCGGTCGGTTACGAACGAATGAATGCCGTGGTTCCAGATGACACAGTTGGTGAGAACTTCGACCACCGAAGTACCTTTGTGGCGCTGTGCGGCGGTGAGGACTTCCTGAGTCACTTTAAGCTCGACATCGATCGAACGGGCGAAGAAATTGCCGCGTGCGCCGAAAACGAGTTCAGC
>CAYVXC010000046.1:9998-13776 GCA_964454925.1 uncultured Bacteroides sp. | reverse complement strand
GGGTCCTGGGCATCGTAGTCTTGTTGACTCTTTTTGAGTACAACTAAGCCTTTATAAAAGGGATCAATATTCCGCATCTTCAAGTGTACTCGTTGTCTCAATATACTTGCAGGGATCATTATTTAAAAAACAGTAGTAGAGATTGGTTATACGCTTATACATATCAAAGTCTAATTCCTTTTTATCCCAAGCGATTTCTTTTCCTCGAAAATATATTTTATTTTTGTCACAGGCAAACTCTCCACCCAAATACATAAAAGTTTCTGGATCTGCGTCAGATATAATTACAACCGGTGCATAGTAACCTTCAGGCCATTCGTCATACTCCTCTATATCTTCATCATACTCCCACCAATAAACATGGTTTTTATCTTTTGCATACGCAGAACCTATAGCGATTTTAAATGTTTCGGCGTCTGCACCTGAAATAGCGGGAACGTACTTGTCATCCTTGTTCAATTCAGCATCAGACCAATAAACCTTATTCCCTTTGCGATAGAAACATTGAATACGTTTAGTTGATATATCGACCCACTTTTCTTTACTTGAGTTTTGAACACCATTAATATTCTCAGTTTCCTCGTTTCTTCCTGAGTCAGAAGGATCGGTTACTGATATTTTGACTATGAAGCATATAATTAATACTAAGCTGAGTCCAATAACAAAAAACAATATTCTGTTGAATAATAGGTTAGATTTCATGTCGTCATATTTTAGTCTTCATACTCCCAATAAACATTCTCATTACAGACATTTCGCTCTGTAAAGTCTATCCATAACTCAACAGTTGACTTGCACACGTTGGCGTTAAACAACTTTTCGTCCCATTCAATAGGTTGCCCTTCAAAGTACATCTTATTTTCATCACAGGCGAAACCGTAACCGAGTAGCTCGAAAGTCATCGGGTCAGCTCCGCTGACTACTTCAACCGGGGTTAAGTTTGTGCTTGTGCTGTATGTACTCTTTTTATCTGAATCGTATGCATATGCCATCATCGGTACTTGATAGGAAACCCAGTACACATGGAATCTATCTTTAGCATAATTTTGTCCCGGCGCTAACTGAAAACTTTCCGCATCTGCTTCTTTTATCAAGTTTCTATTATCGACATAATTACCCGTCTCATCACCAGACCAGTATATCTTTTCGCCTATTCGACAAAAATTCCCGATTTTCTTTGAGCCAAGTTTCTCCCAATTGTTACCGCTCTTTACGCTTTCCGGAATCTGATGTTTTTTTCCACTACTTTTATTCCAATAAACTAACAAATCAGGGTATTCATCATCCGACACTTGATAGCTTTTTTCTGAAAAGGGATTCCAGAGGCAAAAGATTACGCCCACACCTGTACCAATCACTCCGAATACAATCCGATTATATGTTAACGTTTTATGTCTCATTTAAGCACCTTATTATATAAATTAATAAATGAATTCTTTAAAGATCGCTGAAATATTTGAAGTCTTTTTGAAAAATACAAATATCTCTTGTCAAAATATCCATTATCACGATTTTGTAAAATTTGTTTAATTTGTGGGTGTTCAAGCATAGTTGCACTGTTACGGTGCACGCCAAATGATTGTGTAAATTTTGCTTGAATCATCAAGTTATGTTTAAAATCTTTAACAGAAAAGAATGGGTTATCTTTCAGACCCGCTAAATGACATCGACGAGGACTGATACGTTCCGGGGCAGACGGGTCATAGTGGATTCTTTCATAACCTTGGCTTTTTGGGTTACGTAGAAATACTGCTCTGTACTTTTTCTTGTCCTCAAACAGGTTTCTGAAACATACCTCTTCCAACGGTATATTAGTACCGGCTCTATTAATATCCAGTAAATAATTATCTTTCAATAGAAATCTTTTTGCGAAGTCAGGATAAGGCCCATGAAGATAAACCGATACATCATTAATCGGTTGGTTTAAATCAGAATCCGGTCTAAGATCAAACACTCTGAGGGTATTTCTTGATAAGTCCTCCAAATCTAACGGTTCCTCGTAATACTTCCAACCTACGACAAACTTAAAATTATTGATTTTATGGTCGGTCAAGCTCGAGTCACTAAAACGAAATTCCCGACTATGAGTACTAAAGAAATCATAACTTGGAATTTCTAACTCAGACTCTCCGTTCTTCTTTAAATTTATATCGAATCTCCAGTAATATGAACCGCTAAAATCTACATCCTGATAACTAACCTTAAGAGAGATACTGTCCTTTAAGGCCGGGGTAAATTTAGCTACGGCAAATTTTTTCGGCTTTACTTCACCCTCAAGTTCCAACGTATCTCCATTCTTTACATATTTACCCGTATAGAGTAGAGTATCAACGTCCAACGTCAAGTTTGTGTCTATAAATCTGGGGTTACTTCCCACGGGGTAATTAATCGGCATAGAACAATGATAATACATTTCGTATAAGCTATCGTTGAAAAGGAGTAACAACACATTTTCGTGTGACCAGACTTCACGGACCTCTCTCCCGTTGTCAAAATAGGGAAGATAGACGGTATCGTTATAAAGGATCTTGTTGCTAAATTCTCCGACTGACGGATCCCTGCCCAAAAGTAGCACGGGTAGGCTAAATGCAATCAAAAATATGCTCAACAACTTATTCATAATCTTTGTCCCTAAAAGATATTCTTATACATAGTCCACAAAGATACAACCGATTCGACATTAAATACAAATATCTCCAAACTTTTTCGTGAAAAATCGCAAGTTTTAGACAAAAAGAGACAAAACAAGTCACTATCGAATACAGCCTGTGAGTGCGGAATCGGTGAAAATGAAGGCTTTTTATTTTTGATAATTGAGATTGGAACGATTTGACACGATCGGGTGTTATCTTTATAGGCCGCGAAGCGGTTACATAACGAAGCTTTGAAATATCAGAATAATAATGAAACAAACGATATATTCACGATTCAAGGAAATAGTAGAAAGATATCCCGATCAACCGGCTGTGATAGAAGATGACCGGACCCTAAGCTATCGCCAACTCGACGCCATGGCAGATTCCATTCTCAGTCGGTTTGGAGACCGCAATCATCAGTTTGTAGGAATCGTCATGCATCACGGCGCCGAACAACTCGCGGCTATGCTCGCAGTCCTCAAAAGCGGAGGCGCCTACGTCCCGGCCGAGCCTTCGCTCCCTCAGGAACGAATTGACTATATGATGGAAACCGCCGGTGTCGATTTTATCATAACAGACAATTTCTGCCGACATCTCACTCCCGCCCGCTGTACGACGGATGATCGTTCAACGCCCGACGGCGTGGCTTATATTCTTTATACGTCAGGGACTTCAGGAAAACCGAAGGGTGTAGTTGTCGAAAACCACTCGGTGGTGAACTATGCGAGGGCCTTTGAGAAAGAGTTCCATACCGGCCCGGGAGACATAATGCTCCAATACTCGGTCTGTTCGTTCGATATTTTTGTCGAGGAGGTTTTCACGACTCTGCTCAACGGCGCGGCGGTATGCATCCCGTCGTATGCGATCCATAACGGTTCGCTCGAGGGACTGATGAAGTTTGTCGAACGTCACGGGGTAACTATTGTCGACGGTTTCCCCTATCTTCTGGCCGAAATGAACAAACTGTCACGCATCCCTGACTCTATCAAACTGATCATCAGCGGTGGCGACGTGATTCGCGCAAGCTATATAACCACCCTTCGTGATCGGGGAGTGAAGATTTACAACACATACGGTCCGTCGGAGACAACCGTTTGTTCGAACTATTTCAGGATCGACAATGCCGAGCCGCTTGCAGACGG
>CAYVXC010000046.1:5414-9898 GCA_964454925.1 uncultured Bacteroides sp. | reverse complement strand
TCGCCTTCCTTCATCGCCGTGATGATCAGGTGATGATTCTGGGTAAACGCGTCGAGCCAGAGGAAGTCGAAAACGTATTGAATACCTGTCCGTCGGTTGAGCGGGGAGTCGTCAGGGCATTCCTCGATGACAAGGGCCTTCACTATCTGACAGCCTATATCATTCCGAAAGAAGGATGCCGGTTGGCCGATGTCAGGTCTTGGCTTGCTTCGCGACTGACCGATTTCATGATTCCGGAATTCTTTGTCAAAATCAAGGAAATTCCGTTAACCCGCCGTGGAAAAGTCGATGTCGATGCTCTTCCCGTCGTGATGAAAGAAGGTGTCTATGACTGAACTTAAACGGATCACGGACCTAAAGACCCTTATGGAATGGCGAGCCGAAGTTATAGGCGAAGTCTTCGGTCTCGAAGCCTCAGCCTGTCTTCTTGACGCAAACCGTGAATACTTCCGTCGGCATATCGCCGGGGACTCCCATCTGGCATACGTGGCCAGTGTGGATGGCCAAGATGCGGGATGTGGCGCGGTCTGCCTGACAGAAGAACTACCGTCGCCCGACAATCCGACAGGCCGATGCGGCTACCTGATGAACATATATGTCCGCGAACCCTTCAGAAAGAAAGGCGTCGCCCATCATATAGTTCGCCGTCTGATCGACGAAGCCAAGAAAAAGGAATGTGGAAAAATCTATCTTGAAACCACGGGTGACGGCAAACCTGTTTATGAATCGCTCGGATTCAAAGAAATGCCCGACATGATGAAATATTATGATGATACAGAATCTTGAAATAGCCGGCCTGAAGTGCATGTGTAGCCGGTCAGATAATAAGGGCCGAATAGCCTATATCCTCTACCCGATGAACATTCTGTCCGACTGGATTACACTGGCATCGGAAAAATACGACACCACCATCGTGGCGATAACAGGCATGGACTGGCAAAACGTGTTCAGTCCGTGGCCGGCAAAGGGCGTTCCGGCGGGTGATGGAGATTTTAAAGGGGAGTCTCCTGAATTCCTAAAAACTCTGACACACAATGTCATTCCTCAGGTTGAAGGCGTTCTTGGACTCGGTCAAGATGTTGAACGGACTCTTGTCGGAGTATCAATGTCGGGATTATTTGCTCTCTGGCAGTGGATGGTCTGTGATACGTTCGTGAACATCGGGTCGCTGTCGGGTTCGTTTTGGTATGAGGGCTTTGTCAACTGGATGAAGAATATCGCCATTCCGGCTAAAAAAGGCCGTGGATTCTTCCTTCTCGGCGATCAGGAATCGAAAACGAACGTAAAAGAGTTCAGATCGGTTGCATCTGATACCGCGGAAGTCATCGCGCTCCTGAAAGATGCCGGAATCGACGTTGAGTTCGAGAGCGTTCCGGGAAATCATTTCTCCGACCCGATTCCACGCCTCGACCTGGCTTTCTCGGCCCTCTATACTCCGACTACACTTAAACCTTAGGTGTTATCAACACAAGGGGACAGACGGCATATTAGAAATATCAAGTTTCACTTCTTCCCCTAACGCACGAAATATTCGTCTAAGAGTTGAGAGTCGTAGATTTGAGCCTCGCTCAATACTGCTTATCCTTGCTTTTTGAACTCCGATTCGTTCCCCAAGCTCTTCCTGGGTAAGATGATGTGCCTCTCGAGCCTTGCGTATTGCCATTCCAACAAGATAATCCTCAACTTTTGATTCATAATCATCGCGCACAGGAGTCCCTTTTTGCCCGAGTGTCATATTCAACATTTCTTCTTGAGTATATATTTTAATTTGGCTCATATCTATTTACTCTTTAGATTCGTAATACAATTTCATTATTTCTTCTGCCCTCCGGATCTCGCGCGAAGGGGTCTTTTGAGTTTTCTTAATCAATCCATGGGTCGCAACAACCATGGCCTTTCTATCCTTATCCCAAAAGGCAAAAAGACGGAAAGCCATCCCGTTGTATTTTGTTCGGAATTCCCAAATATCCTTAGTTAACTTCTTAAATAACTCAATATTATTTTCTCTTTGGCTCACAAAAATATTATAAGCGATCTTCGCTCTGACTTTTGCGTCAAGAGAATTAATGAAGTTTAGAGCTTCTTCGAGATAAACGACCTCAAATCGTGGACGATCTTCCATTTCGCCGGAATTTTATTAGTGATATGCAAATATACGGAAAAGTATTCATATAACAATACTGTTGTGCTCAAAAATAAATTTCCGGATTATGCTGTAGTTTAATACATGGACTCTATAGCAAAGACAAAACAATTTTTCTACTGACATGAGTTTATTTGTTCACGTTATTTCAGCTGGCATCTGGCAGTATTGGATGTAAAACATAAGGAAGATTAAAATAATAATATTTTTAGAGGCAGAATTTTGGTTATTTTTTAATTGAAGATACAACGTCCGTAGCGAATTATCTAACGCGCCGGAATCGATTAGGCAACGCTTGATGAAGAAAATAACAAATAGGGTCGGCCTGAGTATTTAGAACGTCCAGTAAAGATGTGTAAGTAACTCCATGCTGCTTACCGATTTAGTTCAAATCGAGCCTGCCCTCAAAATATATATTAGCTGTTCCTAAACATTATTCACCTGAGCGAGGAATGGCTCGTTGACCTTTCGACGCATTTCTTCGGATTTGTTGTATACATGAGTTCGGGATAAGAAATTCGCGTATATACATATCTCAACATACCATCAAAACAGCGAGGTCGGGTTTGGGAAATAGGATAAATTTGATTATCTTTGTATTAGTTTTCAGTCTGTAAGGACTCGAAAGCCGATATTTCTCCAATCAGATTTACCCTTAATTTATGAATATTTTAAAAAAAATCATACTCACATCCGTGGTGACCGCGTCCGTCATTCCGGCCGAAGCGGTGGTTGCCAAGCGAGATATCCGGACAGTTACACAACCTGACGGAACCGTTCTCCGCATCAAGAAAACCGGAGACGAGCACAAGCATCTGACCTTGACCGAGGATGGCATTGTGCTTTATGAAAAAGACGGTCTGTTCACCTACGCCCGGCCCGGCGAATCGGGACTGCCGGTATCGACCGGTATCAGCGCCCGTAATCCCGAAGCCAGAACCGAAGCCGAAAAAACGATCGGAATTACGCTCGACGAGTTTGTCGCGAAGACAGCCGACAGCGGGAGGGACCTGATGACGCGTAAAGCCGCTCAGTCGGGTCTGGGACTGGCGGACAATACGTTTCCTGTTACCGGCGAAGTGAGATCGATCGTTATCCTCGTTGAATATGCCGACGTCAAATTCACTCTTGAAAACGCAGGCCAGTATTTCACCGACATGCTGACCAAACCCGGGTTCAACGAATATAGCGGCACAGGAAGCGCATTCGACTATTTCACCGAAAACTCGGCCGGAGTGTTTACCCCCCGCTTCGATGTCTATGGTCCGATAACCCTGAAACACGAACGGAGCTACTACGGAGCGAACGACCCGATGACCGACGAGGATGTCCGTCCCGAAGAAATGGTCATCGAAGCATGTGAACAACTTGACTCGATAGTCGATTTCAGGATTTATGACACGAACGGCGATCGAATGATTGACAATATTTTTGTTTTTTATGCTGGCCAGGGCGAAGCTTCGTATGGTCCGGCCGAATCGGTCTGGCCCCATTCGTGGGACGTCCGCGCGACAGGGACGATCTATTCGTTTGACGGAGTTGCCCTAACCACATACGGTTGCACCAACGAATGGGAACGTAACCGCCCTGACGGCGTGGGAACGTTTGTCCACGAATTCAGCCACGTTATGGGGCTTCCCGACCTTTACGACACCAACGGAATCCTCACGTGTACTCCCGGATCGTGGTCGGTCCTCGACTATGGACCCTATAATAACGATGGCTGCACACCGCCTAACTATGGAGCCTATGAACGGAATGCCCTCGGATGGGTCGAGCCCAGGATTCTCGACGGGGCGGCGGACGTGACACTGCCTGCGATCACAGAGAATGTTTTCGGACTGATTCCTACGGAAAAGAATTCGGAATTCTTTCTTCTGGAAAACCGCCAGCAGACGGGCTGGGACACGTATCTCCCCGGTCACGGAATGTTGATCTGGCACATCGACTATTCTCGTCCAAGCGTATTCTTTAACAACGAAGTCAACAACTCACGTTCGCACCAGTATGTTGACATCGTCGAGGCGAGCGGGTCGGCCAACAGCAACAGCTTCGTGGCCCAGTCACGCTATCCGTTCCCGGGACCCACAAATTCAACGGCGTTCACCTCGGCGACCAATCCGGCTATGAAATCGTGGTCGGGAAAGGCGATTGACCTGCCACTAACCGAGATTGCCGAAACCGACGGAATGATTAGCTTTAAGGTGGCCGGCGGAGACAGCTCAGTCAATGATGTTATAGCCGACGGATCGGGCGAAGGGGGTGCTGTTTACTATAATCTCCAAGGAATTCGGGTCACTAACCCCTCTCCGGGCGACCTCCTGATCCGCGTTTCCGGCGC
>CAYVXC010000046.1:3767-5314 GCA_964454925.1 uncultured Bacteroides sp. | reverse complement strand
TTAGAGGATGGAGGAGAGGAAGAGGTAGCTGAGGGTGGAGACGGTTGCAAGGACAAAACCGATAGCGCTTTCGTAGGGGATGAGTTTCATGCGCTGCTTGATCGTCAGTTCGGCGGCTCCGCCGGTGGCGTGGAAGAACGAGCCGTGGGGCAGATGGTCTACCACCGTGGCGCCGGCATTGACCATTGCCGCGCCCCAGGCCGGAGCGACTCCGGCATCGAGGATTGCAGGCGCAAACGACGACGATGCGACGGCCGCACCGGCAGTTGTCGAAGCCGTGGCAGCCGACATCAGTATGCCGGCCAGCGGAGCAAGGAGTACATCGGCCACATGAAGTTGACTGAGTCCCGAAAGAATGAGTGCCGACAGATCCGACGCCTTTATCACTCCGGCAATCGTACCCGTAGCGATTAACAGCACGGCGACCGGAGTCATCTTGCTCAGACCAAGCGACAGGCATCCCAGGACCCGCTTTGCGCGCCCCATGACAAGCAGCCCTACGAGACCTCCAACGGGTAGAGCTACCAACGGATCAACCGTTATGCCCGCGAGGGGACGCAGAGCCAGCAGAATGACGGTCACAACAGGTCCTGTTACCGAAGCCAGAAAACCGGGAGCATCTTTCCGTTCGGGAACACTCCCGGTGGCAGCAGTTCCGTAGCCCGTGTCGGGTACGAGACGGCCAATAAGATAGACCGTGAAGACGAGTCCGATGATAGCCGCGCCAACGTTACAGACCATCGTCGAATAAAGGTCGGCGCCAAAATTTTCGGCCGAAATAATTGTGTTGGGATTAGGAGAAATGATGTTGCCACACTTGCCACCGCCAATCATCATGACCAGCATCTTCGACGACGAAACACCGAGACGCTGAGACAGCACGAGGCCGATGGGAGCGACCGTGATGACCGCCACATCAATAAATACTCCGGTCGCAGTCAGCAACATGGTTGCCAAGGCTATGGCCAACGACACGTGGCGGGTACCAAGTTTGTCGACAATGGTTCGCGAGATAGTATCGGCCGCTCCGGTTTCAATCAGGACACCCGAAAGTACACCGGCCGCAAGAATGCGGACAACCGCAGGGACCACATCGTTGACGCCCGAAGTCATCATAGTGACCGTAGCGACCAGATCGGAACCGCCGACGAGTCCACCTACCAACGCGCCGGCCATCAGGCTATAGACCGGCGAAAGCTTTCTGAAAATCAAAACAATGGCCAATGCCAACCCGGCCAATGCTCCTATGGCGCTCAACATGGCAAGACGATTTTGATTGACCGAAGAATCTGTCCGACAGTCCGTTCGACATTGGCAGCCGCAACCTCGGGTCTGAGGGCTTCGCTGAGTTCAACCGGTCCTGCTACAATAGGAAATACAGCCGAAAATCCGGCGTCCATCAGTGTCGGCACGGCATCGGGGACGACCGCACCCCCAATAGCGATGACGGGGATGTCACGATTCAACGCGCGTTTCAAAACCCCGTATGGAGTCTTTCCCATAACCGTCTGATGATCGAGACGTCCCTCGCCGGTAATCACCAGCGC
>CAYVXC010000046.1:0-3667 GCA_964454925.1 uncultured Bacteroides sp. | reverse complement strand
GATTGGTGACGTCACACGCGACCGTGAATTCCGATTCTCTCAGTGCCGGGTCGACCTCAGCGGTATCGATCGCCACGATGCGGGCGGCTTCGCCTCCTCCCCGGCCGACTTCGCGACCATCCTTATCGAGAAATCTGAAACCGATGGCTGTCAACATTCCGATTCCGGCGTCGTTGGTAGCGCTTCCGCCGATCCCGACCAGAAAGCGCCGGCAACCGTGACCGAGAGCATCGCGGATCAGTTCGCCGGTTCCGTATGTGGTAGTCACCCAGGGATTCCGTTTAGCCGGTTCGACAAGCGGCAGTCCGCTGGCGGCCGCCATTTCAATAACTGCGCGGTCTCCGCAGACACCATAGACCGCGTCGACAGGGGTGCCGAGTGGCCCGGTGACCCGTGCTGTCACAAACTCTCCGTTCAGAGCCGAAACCACTGCATCAACCGTGCCCTCGCCGCCATCGGCAACCGGCACGACTTTATATCCTATTTCCGGCATCACCGACTTGACCGCTTTCGCAGCCGCCTCTCCGACCTCAAGACTCGTCAGCGAGCCCTTGAACGAATCAGAAGCCAGAACAATCTTGTTTTTCATCGCCATAATTTTCAGGTGTATAAATATCAGTATGCAAATATAGCGAATTTTTCCGGGACCTAACCACTGAAAATTCCTCCAACATCAGTCGGACATGTCGGACTCCAAAAAATAGTTAGTTTGGGCGGCGGGGAGAGGTGGAGAGGGTGAGCTCATAGGTGCCGAGAGCGGCGAGAAGCGCCCCGCCGGCCGCTACTATCCAGCCGATAACGGTGGCCGTTTCGCCGGGTGAGGGCTGAGTCATTATCTTCGAAAGGAGATCTTCGAAGAATGTACAGATAAACGGCATCGATAGCGTAAATAGGACACCGGTGACAAAACCGACGACAGCCGCGGCTATCACCGCGCAACGGTTGCGTCGCTTCTGCGCGATTGCCCGCTCTTTTATCATTTCCACCGAATCGAGCGCATGTGTGAGTCGAGCCATAAAATCACGGTCCGAGTCCATCGACGGATAGAACCCGTCGAACAGCTGCTTTAATTTATCGTCTTCTTCCATGGTCTTTTTCCGTTTATTGGGTTATTAAGTTCCGAAGGCGACTCCGCCCACGCGAAAGATGTTGTCGGACGGCATCTTCAGATACCCCGACCATCATAGCTATTTCCTTGACCTGATAGCCTTCGAGATAGAAGAGAAGGAGTGAAGTCCTTTCGCGATCAGGCAGAAGATCAAGAGCCTGATATAGTTCCTGATAGCGGAAGCGGCTGTCGGTCTCGTGCTTGGACGGCATTTCAGAGACAGCCTCGTAGTTCACAGTCGGTCGGGAACGACGTCGGTCAGTAAGAAATGTGTTGATGCCGATCCGATAGAGCCAGGCCTTAAACTTAGCTGCATCTTCGAGTCCATCGCACGACAACCAAGCCTTGACCAACGACTCCTGAGCTATATCATCAGCAAGCTGGGTATCGCCGCAACACAGACCCGCCAGAAAGCGTCGAAACGCTTTCCGGTGCTGTTCAACAAGGGCTATGAACTGCTCGCGGGTCATCGATCAATCGCGGATTTCTTTGGTCGTGGTTTTTCCGGTGACGAAATAGACAATCAGGAAACCGACTCCGACCGCAAGCGAAGCCCCGCCCATCATAAGAGAAACTGTAACACTATCACTGTCAAACGAGTGGAGCTGACTCCACGCAACAAGGCCAATGACTATGAACAAAAGGCCGAGAAGGGTAAAAATTGAACCAAGCAATAGGCGACGGTTGCGGATTTCTTCGGGAGTGCGTTTCGTCTTTTGGTTCGACATGGCCTCGGTGAGACGGTCGACATCAATGTTTTTGTTTGTTTCGATAGCTTTTATTAAAATTTCGGCACGCTTGTTGTCACTGTTGCGTCTCTGGAGCGAGACGATCAACACCACTGATACCGGTAAAACGACGCAAATGAAAATCGGGACAAGAATACTATGTATCATATTGAAAAGGGTTATTTATGAAATTACTGAATTTTTGACTACGTCCCCGGGAGACGTTTTCTGTATCTTAGACTCATTCCGAATCCTAAAGGTGACATCGAAATCAAAAAATTCCAATATTTAACATTTCTTAACGGGGGGGTAATTTTAATATTTTCTTCATTTCGGTCTGTCACATTTTTCCTAATTTTGCGTCATAGTTTCAGAAACGGGTAGTCCCGTCTCAGAAAAACATTCGAAATGAAAAAACTAACAACTTCTACTCTCAGTCTCCTCTTTCTTACTCAGGCCGTGGCACAGACTCCGGTCGATACGACGGATACTCAGATTCTCGACGAAGTCGTCATTTCGGCTCCAAAAATAATTAGAAAAGCCGACATGGACGTTTATACTCCGTCAAAAAGCGCAATCGAACATTCGAAGAACGGACTTCAATTGGTCAACAATCTGATGATTCCGTCGCTCAACGTAAATGAAGTTATGGGGACGATCCAAGCAGCCGGTCAATCTGTACAAGTGCGTATCAACGGACGCGAGTCCACAATTGACCAGGTCAAGATACTCCTCCCCGAAACCATCAGGCGCGTCGAGTGGATCGACAACCCCGGCCTCCGCTATGGCGGGGCGAACTATGTCCTGAACGTCATCGTGACCAATCCGACCGTCGGTGGCTCACTCATGAGTCAGGTACGACCGGCGCTCAACCAAGCCTGGGGAGTCTACATGGCCGACGCCAAGTTCAACAACGGACGTTCACAGTGGGAGGTCGGCGCTAACTTCAAACTGACCGAGAACTTGAAGATTCACCGAGACTATGTCGAAACATTCACCTATCCCGACGGTCGATCGCTGACACGTACAGAGACATCGCGCGGTGGGAAGGCCAATAACAGCATGGCCACGGTGTCCGCTTCGTATAACTACATCAAGCCTGACACGACTGTCTTTGTTGCCGAACTCAATTACAATGGTAATCCCAACGACAAAATGAGATATGACGGCCTTCTTTCTCTCAGCAACGGGACAGACGACATCGAACTTACAGATATCACAGGCTCCAACGGTCATACTCCCTCGCTGTCTCTCTACTGGCAACAGGAACTTGCTAACCGACAGACCCTCGTGGCCTCGTTCAGCAGCTCGTTCTACTTCGGTCAAACCTTCTCCGACTATATCGAACAACTTCCGGGCGCATCATCATTGTTGAACGACATTCACACCAACATCCACGACCGAAATCAAGCTTACAGCGCCGAAGCGAACTACATCAAGAAATGGAATAAGGGCCGTTTCACCGCCGGAGCGAGTTATCAGGCGAACCGAAACCGCTCGGAATATGAGAATCTGGGAGGTGAGGTTTTCCATCAGCATCAGAATAAGGTCTATTTCTTCGCCGAGTATTTCCAACGCTTCGGCAAGTGGACAGCCACGGCGGGAATGGGTGCACAATACACCGATTTCCTATTTGTCGAGTCAGACCGCGGAAACCACTCGTGGAGTCCCCGACCCCAGGCGACACTCACCTACACGCTCAACCGGAACCACAACTTCCGTCTCAGCTTCACCTCGTGGCAGTCAACCCCTACCCTCGCCGAAACAAACATCGTTCCTCAGCAACTCGACGGTTTTCAGTGGCGTGTCGGGAACCAAGACCTGAAGACGG
>CAYVXC010000045.1:11656-13896 GCA_964454925.1 uncultured Bacteroides sp. | reverse complement strand
ATGGTTTTCTGTCTGCAAAATTACTACAAACAAGTCAAACCCACCAAAAAAATCCGACAAATCTTCACAGAATAGGCTTAACACACCACAAGGA
Organism: uncultured Bacteroides sp.; assembly: GCA_964454925.1. Classification (GTDB taxonomy): domain Bacteria; phylum Bacteroidota; class Bacteroidia; order Bacteroidales; family Muribaculaceae; genus CAG-873. The sequence continues at coordinate 13,802 of CAYVXC010000045.1, read as the reverse complement.
AGGAACTGATTCTTCTGTTATACGCGGTTCTGCAAACCTACCTATATTCGAATCTCAATCTGAATGGGTGAATTCTTGATAGACTCCTTCAATCGGCGTCGGGCACAGAGGCGGTCCAGATTGCCCAGGCCGCATCGGCCTGGAGACGGAGCATTTCGAGTCCGTTACGGGTCACGGCGCCACGCTCGGAAGCCCGACGTAAAAACATCGTCTCGGCCGGGTTATAGACAAGGTCGAAACAGACATGTCCGGGAGTAAGCGCGTCGTAGGGTATTGCGGGGGCAGTATCAACGTCAGGCCATGTTCCAAGTGGCGTACAATTGACTATAACTTCGTGTGTACAGATTACGTCGGGCGTTATCTGTTCCCACATCAGGTTTCCACCCCCCGGACGTCGAGACACGGTAGCCGGTTCGATGCCGAGCGAACGTAGTCCGGATATGACCGCACGTGTCGCGCCTCCGACACCGAGTACCAATGCCCGCTTCATACCGGGACGAATGAGAGGGCGGATTGACTCCGTAAAGCCGATGACGTCTGTATTATACCCTGTTTTTGATCCGTCAGACTCAATTTTAACAACGTTGACCGCCCCGATTTCAACCGCCGTCGGATCAATCCGATCAAGGTAGTCCATTACATCGCGTTTATAGGGAATCGTAACGTTAAATCCTCTGACATTCATGAGATTGTCAAGAGCACCGGGCAGATCGGTGATTTTGGGCAACTCGATGTTGACGTAGCGGGCATTGATGTCTTCTGTCTCGAATTTATCCGTAAAGTATGCCCGCGAAAACGAATGGCCGAGCGTGCGCCCGACCAGTCCGTATGTCTGTGTTTCGTTGTTTTCCATCATAAGACCATGATCAACGCTCGACAGCAAGCCGACGGAGTTTCAACGAATATTTGTTGTTGGGTCCGGTCAACAGAGCCGTTCCGTCGTCACCGGGAACAGCGAGGGTAGCGGCCTCGAGCGCCAACATCATGTTGCGCTCCTGATCGTGTTTCTGGCACATCCGCTTCGTTACGCCCATTTTTTCGAAACTGACGGCGTTAGACTGAGTCGGGTCGATAACGATTTCTCCATTGAAGAAGTTGCATCCCGTATTTCCGTGAACTCGTCGCGCAGCGATATCGAAAAAGATGTTTGCTTCCTCGTCGTCAATATCCTCGCCGTTTATCTCAATTACCTGCCAGTTACCGTTGAGAAAATCCATTCCGTGACGTCTCAGTGACATTTTCCGATGACCGGCGGTCAACGTAACATAGCCTTCTTTACCTACGCCCTGAAATTCAGCCGTAGCAGTCACTCCGTCGGCAAGGAACGTACTGATCAAGCCGTCATACTCAACATCAGCACACAGTTTCATCGTCGAGAGAACATTTGCAAACATCACCCTATTACCTTCGGTCATAAAGGAGCCATTAAGGACGTTACACCCGTTTGAAGCATAGAACTGATGGTTTTCTTCATCGAAGTGGATGTAAGGCATTTCTTCCTCTGTTTCGCCTTCTATTTCGACTGTATCAACGGCCGTGATCAGCCAGTTTCCTTTCAGGATTCCAGCTATGCCCGTTGAGTCAGATTCGGGAGCACTCTGAGCGACAATCGGACGTGAAGGTTCGGAGGCTTTCGGAACTATTTTCGAACTTAGTCCCGAAATCAGACTGCAGCTGGTCAAAAACATCAGGCCTAAGGTAACAGCAGGAAATATATGTTTCATAACAATCGTTTTATGTTGGTGTTAACAATCAAATAACTCGCAAAGGGAGTCTCGAAGAAGTCGGCGGAGCCGACGAGGTTTATAGAAACCCCACACGCCAGTGTGGGGTACAGATGGCACATGTCCACCGAGCTTCGGAGATGCGATTTGTAACAGAGGACAATCGGTTATCATAACTTCACTTCTCCGAAGTTGTTATACGATTCCCTCTTTAGACCCCACACTGACGTGTGGGGTTTCTATTAACTCCGCCACCTCCAGTGGCTTACCGCACGGAACAGCAAGCGATTTGTAGGGACGCATTTTTATGCGTCCGCAGGGTCGCCGATAACATTTAGACACGCGGGGGGAGAAAAAGTTTAGCCGAAGGGAGAAAAAAGCAGCAAGGGCACGACCGCCGCAGCTATCGTGCCCTTGAAGGG
>CAYVXC010000045.1:5746-11556 GCA_964454925.1 uncultured Bacteroides sp. | reverse complement strand
AGGGAGAAAAAAGCAGCAAGGGCACGACCGCCGCAGCTATCGTGCCCTTGAAGGGTTTATTCAGTCGCCGGTCATTTCAGACCGACTCATGAAAAATCAGAGATTATTTCCAGTTGGCGTTCTGTTCGAGGTTCTTGTTAAGTGTCAGCTGGTCCGAGGGGAGAGGATACTGATACTGACGTGCTTCGAAGATACGAACTTTACCGAATGAACCATTAACGTAAGCACCGACGGTTGTTTCGGGAGCCACAGGAGCGTTAGTGGCGTTTGCACCGAGAAGGATGTTCGGGTGTTTCTGGCTGTCAAGAAGGTCAAGTTTGTGCCAGCGGATGAGGTCCCAATAGCGGAAGTCGTTATCCATGATGAGCTCACAACGACGACAGCGACGGATTTCCCAAAGGAGGCTCGAAACGCCCATGTTGTTTGCGGGGTCATTCATGTTGCTGAGGCTTGCGACGGTCTGAGCGGGAAGATCAGCACGAGCATAAAGCTTGTTGAGAGTCTGGTTCATGTCAGCGTCGGTAAGAGTTCCGAGTTCAGCTTTAGCTTCAGCATAGTTAAGAGCTACAACAGCACCCCAGTAAAGCGGGCATGAAGTATAGTTTTTAACTGTGGTTACGCGGCTGAGAACGGGGAGCTTTTCATTGTCATACTTACGTACGCCATAACCCGAAGCAGAGGTCATCTGGTTGGCACCCCAACGGCTCCAAGTCATGTTCTTATAATAGATATAGGGGTCGGTGGTCTGAGCGAGACGGCCGTCACGAACATCGAGAAGGTTCTGGATGCTGAGACCGGGGCCATTGTTGTCAGCGCCATCTACATGGTCCACTTTCACGCCAACATCAGTCTTGTCCATCGAAGTAAGAGCAAGAGGTTTACCGTCTTTGAAGAGGTAAGCATCGAAAGCATCTTTCGAAAGACCACTGATCGCGGTTGAAGAACAAGTGTAAGCAATTACAGAGTGCTGGAACTGAGCGTCTTCATATTCGGTAGCGAAGATAACTTCGGGGTTGGTGCTGAGAGCGGTAGTGCCGCTGGCGCCTTTCCAAGTCGAGTTATAAAGAGCTTGATAGTTCGAGCCAATGGGATAAGCAGCGAGAAGGGGAGTAGAGATCTCAACACAACGGTTCAAATAGAGATTTGAGCGGGTTGCATCGGGTTCGTAGTAGTTATCTGCTTTGGTACAATATTTCCAGAAAGTACCTTCGAACAGACAGATGTCAGAAAGCATAGCTTTTGCCATATCCTTGCTGAATACCTGTTTACCGCTTTTAGCAGAGATATTCTGAGTTGCATAGAGAATATCATCATAGACTTTGTCCATTACATCCTTACGGCTGTCACGGGTTCCGTAGAGTTCGGGCGATTCAGGGTCGAGAACCTGGTCGGTGTAACAAACATCGCCATAACGACGGACGAGCAGATAATATTCATAACCGCGCATCATACGTGCCTGTGCGATAAAGTTTGCCTTTTCTGATTCGGTGAGTGAACCTGATTCAACACCTTGAATCATAAGGTTACACCAACGGATAATAGTGTAAGGGCTTGTATAAGCAGTTGACGAAGCGGGGACATTGGTGTTTTTCCAATCGGTAAACTGGTTACCACACTGGTCATCGGTAAGGGTATTGAAGTAGAAGTCTGCTGAACCACCACCTGTACCATAACCATAGAAATACTGCAAGAGGCCATTAACCTGCAACTGGCAGTTGTCTGCGTTACTCCAATAAAGAGGGCTGTTTACGAACAGGGTCTGAGGATAACGGTTGTCATCAATGAAGTCCTCACAACTCGTAAATGTTAACCCTACAGCAGCAACGAGAGCGGCTGAAAGAATATGTTTCATTGTTCTTTAAATTTACGATTTAGGATTAGAGAGTTACTTGGATACCGAACGAGAATGTGCGGTTCATAGGCTCACTGCGGCCGAAGGTTCCGTCGCTATAGGACAGCGATGTAGTCCAGGTTGAACCGATTTCGGGGTCGATGGGATATTTATGCATACCGTTGTAAAGCAGGCAGAGGTTGTCGGCGCTGAAGTACAGACGGGCTTTCTGGATGAGAGCTTTTTTGGTCAGCTCGACGGGCAGAGTATAACCTACGGTCAGAGTCTTGAAGCGCAGGTAAGCCATGTTCATGAGGTACTTGGTCTGGGGATAGAAGTTGTAACGACCCTGACCGAGACCCGAGATTGTACCGGTCGAAGCTGCACCGGGATACATACAAGGATAATCGTTGCTCTGGCTGATTTCATAACCGATGATCTGGTTATTATCATCAAAGATCATCTTGTTGTAAGATTCCTGGTTAGCGTATGTTGCGTCAGCACCACGGGTCAGAGGCATAACAAATGCCGAAGTCGACCACCACTGGCGTTTGCCTACGCCCTGGAAGAACATGTCGATATCGAAGCCTTTCCAAGAACCGCCGAGACGGAACGAGTATTCATAACGGGGAACAGCATTACCGATAACCTTGAGGTCACCATGGTTTTCAACTGTACCTACGCCAATCTTACGGCTGGGATTGTTGGGGTCTTTTTCAAGAGCAACAATTTTGTCGTAATCGGCTGCATTAAGAATGATAACATTACCAACGGTTGAGCCTTGATAACCTGCAGGTACCGCAGACTGAGGAATGTAATATTTACCTTCGTATTCATACATGCCATTGAAACCACCATTGATTACACCGTCACCGTTGAGGTCTTTGAACTTGATGTCACCGGGGCCATAAACGAAGCTGCTTGACTGAAGACCGGTCTGGCTTGCGATGCCGGGAGCATAGATCCATTTACCGTTTGAGTCTTTACCGGTGAAGTCGCTTTCTTCGAAGTAGCGATCGGTTTCGAAGCCCCAGATTTCACCATAGTTCTTACCGGTATAGAAGTTGTTGATCAGACCGGCGTCGTTACGATATTCAGTAACTTTGGTCTTACCGTCGTAGATGTTGAAGTTTGCATAAACCTGAGCATCACCAAACGAGTGGTTGTAACCGATGCCAAGTTCCCAACCGCGGGTACGGAGGCTACCGTTGTTACCCTGGGGAGCAGATGCGCCGAGCATACCGGGAGGTGTCTGGCTGGGAGCGAGCATGTCTTTGGTGTCACGCTGGAACCAGTCAGCAGTTACCATCAGAGAGTTGTCGAAGAAACCGAGATCAAGACCTACGTCAGTGGTAACGATACGTTCCCAAGTCAGACGGCTCGAAACGAGGGTAGGCATGGTTCCGTACTTGACAGCTGTACCATTGTTAAGCCAGCTGAGTGTACCTGTACCAACAGTCGAAAGGAATTTGTTCAGACCGATATTTTCGTTACCGATGTGACCGTATGAAGCGCGGAGTTTACCGTTGCTCCACCATTCTTTGACGGGTTCGAAATATTTTTCTTCAGAGAAGCGATAACCTGCAGAAACCGAGGGGAAGAATGCCCACATCTGGTTTGCGGGGAATTTCGAAGAGCTGTCATAACGGCCGTTGAATTCCAAGAGATAGATACCTTTCCAGTCAAGGTTGATACGACCGAAGAAACCGGCAGTAGCACGGTGTGACATTTCATTGCCAAGAGATTTCTTGTTGCCGTCAGCACCACCGGTAGTAAGAGCCAAGAAGGGCTGGTTCACAGACTGAAGGACATCCTGACGAGCCCAGAAATAATTGTAGTTGTATTTTTCAGCTGTACCACCGACCATAACTTTGAGGTTGAGGGCATCGATGAACTTGTGTTCGTAGGTGCCATAAACGTTCAGAGTCCAAAGGTTGCTGTAGCTGTTATTGTTACGGGCGTATGTGCTGTTGATGCCGACCTGCTGCGAGGGGTTGCTGATGTTACCGCCCCAGGTATTCCATACGGTATAAGGAACGTATGCAATCTGTGCATTGTAGTTCTGGGTATCGTATGTGAAGTCACCGTGCAGAGTCAGACCTTTGTACAGTGTCCAGTCAGAATAAGCCTGAATGCGGACATCTTTTGCATCGTCATCGAATGTACCGGGATAGTTGGCATAACCGACAGCTGAGTTACAGTCGTACTTGTTGCCTTCCGCATCAACCATGTAACCATAAGGGCCAAAGTACGAACCCCAGCGCCAACCGTAGGTGTAGGGGCTACGCCAAGCCTGCTGGCCGTTGTAAACCTTGTCAGCAAAGCTGAAACGAACGCCGGCTTTCCACCAAGAGAATACTTCAGTATTGATGTTGGCCATTACGTTGTAACGTTTCATGACGGGAGCGTTGAAAGCAAGAGTACCTTCTTTACGGTCGTAACCGAACGACAGACGATACTGGGTCTTACCCGAATTACCTTCGAGGCTGACATTGTGTTTGTTCGAGGGAGCGGCGCGGAACATGATACCGGCGACATCCCAGTTGGCATAGTACATAGCGCCAGAACCATCTTCGTTGACATAGTAGTCACCTACATGATCCCAGTCCTGGAATTTCTGCATTTCGCGATAGCCGGCTTTCTGACCACCGTTCTGTTTTTCCCATGCTTCAGCGTAGGGAAGCATTTTGTCGAGGTACATACCGAAGAGTTCGTTTTCAACACCCTGACGGTTGTTCGACTGCATGAGAGCGCGGATCTGATTGGGAACCGAGCTATATTCGGGAAGAACGGTTGCTGAACTCCAACCGAAGTTGTTTGAATATTTTACAGAGACTTTATCTTTGGTTGTACCCTGTTTGGTTGTGATAAGGAGCACACCGAAAGCAGCGCGTGTACCATAGATCGAAGACGAAGCGGCATCTTTAAGAACGCTGATGTCTTTGATATCATCAGGGTTGATGTAAGAAAGGTCATCAACGGGCACACCGTCTACAACGATAAGGGGAGCTGAAGACTGGCTATTCGACAGAGTACCTGTACCACGGATTTTAAGAGTAGCGGTCGAGTTTACTGCACCGGTGTTGGTGGTAATGGTAAGACCGGGAACGGCGCCCTGAAGAGCTTTAGCAACGTCAGCGGTGCTACGGCTGTCCATAACGCGATCAACATCGACAGTTGACACAGCACCGGTCAGGTTAGCACGTTTCTGCTGGCCATAACCTACGACAACGAGCTGGTCGAGAACTTCGGTAGTGGGTTGAAGGTAAACGATCATGTCGGCAGCAGCCTTAACATTCTCGTTTTTGTAGCCTACAAATGAAACTGTAAGCGGTGTTCCGGGCACTACTTTCATTGTGAAGTGACCGAAAACGTCGGTAGAAACACCCTTGGTCGAACCTTTAGGCGTAACACTGGCACCGATGACTGGTTCATCGTTTTCATCAAGGACGGTACCCGTGATGGTTACCGCTGCCTGACTTTGCGACTGAGGTGCGGGAGCAGCGACGGCGAACATTTGTCCGCTGAACGGCAAACCGCATGTCAGCAACAGAGTCACAAAAAGATGTTTTCTCATAAGGTTAATAATTGGTTGTTTTAGTCCGGATAGAGAGACACGCAAGGCAACCCCCTTCCGGCGGTTTATAAAAAATGGTTTTAATGTTGTTTCAAGTTTTCAGGGTTCTGTCCGCGCCCGACTTTGCAGGTTTCAAACAGAGTGATAATCAATTGATTCTAAGTTTTTCTGATGTTTTATTAAGGTTGATTAATAGGGTCTTTTAGTTAGTATCCTCCCGGCCCGGTAAACACTTTTTGGGCATTCGAGCCGAAATTCACCGCTAAATTAGTTTAAATTTTCATAATCACAAAGTAAATTAACAAAAATTTTTGCCACCGGGAGCGCTGACATTCTCACCGGGCAGATAGTTTTCGTGCCCGAAGTTGGGCTGACTTTGTTTTTTTCGTAATTTTGCATTTG
>CAYVXC010000045.1:2517-5646 GCA_964454925.1 uncultured Bacteroides sp. | reverse complement strand
GAAACTACACATTATTTATATATAAGCGATGAAAAATCTCGTAAATATCGTTCTCACAGCGGCTCTTTCCGCAATTTTCTTTCTGAGTTCTCCGGACGCGACCGCTGCCGAACGCGGCGAAAAGACATTTGGAGTCAGAACCGGATATGTTTCCCGTAACAAATCTGCGGATGCCGGACTGTTTTTTCAGTACACATTTTCGGAACATTTCCGTCTCCAACCGGCCGCTGACATCGTGTTCCGCCACGAAGACCGCGACGCGTTCATGATTGACCTGAACGCTCAGGTTCCTTTCGCGATGAGTACTGCCAATTTCAGCCTCTATCCCTTCGCGGGTCTCAACTATTCGTCGTGGAACTATCATTATCCGGCTGAAATAGGCGGCGACAGATTCAGCGACGATGTCACCTCCCGTAAAAACCGTTTCGGTGTGAATATCGGTGCGGGGTTCGACCTGAAACTGAGCGAAACGCTAAAAATCAATCTTGAAGCCGGTTATACGCTCGTCAAATCAAACAACGCTCTCCGGATTCTTGTCGGAATCGGCTACGTATTCTAAAAAAGATAACGAAAATGGCATATATTCTTGGCATCGAGTCGTCGTGCGACGATACTTCGGCTGCCGTTGTGCGCGACACGACACTCCTCTCCAACGTCATTGCGAGTCAAAAAGTGCATGAGGAGTTCGGCGGCGTTGTGCCCGAACTGGCTTCACGCGCCCATCAGCAGAATATCGTTCCGGTGGTCGACACAGCCATCCGCCGCGCCGGCATCGATAAGAAAGATCTGTCGGCCATCGCCTTTACCCGCGGTCCCGGCCTTCTCGGCTCGCTCCACGTCGGAACAAGTTTTGCGAAAGGGCTCTCTCTCGCTCTACGAATCCCTATCGTCGAAGTCAACCATCTCCACGGTCACGTCCTGAGTCATTTTGTCATCACTGATGAGAATGACCGTGTCCCTGAATTTCCGTTTCTATGCCTCCTCATTTCGGGCGGAAACAGTCAGATAATCAAGGTAGACTCGCCGGAATCGATGACAATTCTCGGACGCACGATCGATGATGCGGCCGGCGAAGCTTTCGACAAGTGTGCCAAAGTGATGGGACTTCCCTACCCCGGTGGCCCTCATATCGACCGCCTTGCGGCCGAGGGCGATCCTGATCGCTTCGCCTTCGCGCGTCCTCATATCCCCGGACTCGACTACTCGTTCAGCGGTCTCAAGACTTCGTTTCTCTATACTCTCCGCGACGCACTGAAAACCGACCCTGATTTTATCGAAAAGAACAGGGCGGATCTGGCGGCTTCGCTCCAGGCTACCATCATTTCAATCCTGATGGACAAACTGGCAAAAGCGGTTAAACAGACCGGTATCAAGACTATCGCTATCGGAGGCGGTGTGTCTGCCAATTCGGGTGTACGCAACGCGATTCAGCATTTTGCCGACGAAAAGGGGTTGACCGCCTTTATCCCGGCCCGTTCTTTCACGACCGACAACGCGGCAATGGTTGCCGTGGCCGGTTATTTCAAGTATCTTCGCGGCGAGTTTGCCCGATATGACGAGGTACCATACGCAAGACTGACTATATGAAACTGACAGCGGCTATTATAATCATAGGCGACGAGATTCTGCTCGGACGCGTTCTCGACACTAACTCTGGCTTCATAAGCCGGGTTCTCGACCGCGAAGGTGTCACCGTGACCCGTATTGTCACCGTCGGCGACAACGGTGACGAGATCCGTTCGGCCGTTGACACGGCGCTTGCTTCGGCCGACATCGTGATCACCACCGGTGGCCTCGGCCCGACAAAAGACGACATCACCAAACGTATTCTTCTCGAACGGTTCGGTGGAACACTTGTCCGCAACCGGGAGGTCACCGACCATCTTCACCGCTGGGCCGACAACCGCGGCATGAAGCTGAACGATCTTACTCTTGACCAGGCGCTCGTCCCGTCATCGGCCGAGGTTATGGTCAACCGGTTCGGTTCCGCGCCTATCATGTTCTTCAATGAAAACGGCAAAACTTTGGCAACTATGCCCGGCGTTCCGTTCGAAACCGAAGGAATGTTATCCGACGTCATCGACGCCCTGCTTGCCGACCGGAAAGCCGAAAACAGGCGTCATTCGACTTTCATCCTGACGGGTATAACTGAAAGCGCGCTCGCCATCAGACTCGCGCCGTTTGAAGATTCGCTTCCGGCGGGATTCAGTCTTGCCTACCTTCCCGACAGCCCGGTAATCAAACTCCGCCTGGACGGAGTTCCGGACGAGCGTTTCGAGCCAATCGAAGCCGATCTCGAGAAGCGTATCAGCGATTTACTATTGGGTCGGGGTGAAAAGACCGTCGGAGAACTGGTTATCGAGGCTCTGAAAGAAAAAGGGCTGACGATGGCTACCGCCGAAAGCTGTACGGGAGGAAACATCGCCCATCTGATTACTTCGGTTCCCGGAAGTTCCGAAGTATTCTACGGCGGCATCGTGTCATACGCAAACTCGGCCAAGACCGACATCCTCGGGGTGTCGCCCGAGATTCTCGCCCGACATGGAGCTGTCAGCGAGCCGGTGGTCCGCCAGATGGCTGATGGTGCGTCCCGCGTTCTCGGAACCGATTACGCCGTGGCGACTTCGGGCATTGCCGGACCCGGCGGAGGGACACCGGATAAACCGGTCGGAACAGTCTGGATGGCCGTTCATACACCCGAAGGCACTTTCGCCGAAGTCTGCCGTTTTCCGGGACATCGTGACCGCGTGATCGCACGTGCTTCCGCTACCGTTCTCATCAAATTGCTCAAAAAAATCAAGAATATATCATGAAAAGAATCTCACTTCTGGCCTTCGCCATCCTTTCACTAATATGTCACGCCGGTCGCGTCACAGACCTTGTCGAACTGAGGATTGCACCCGCTGACGGGGAATGGACCACTCGGGTTGGCGAGAAAGCCGCTTTCAAAATCATGCTTTCGGAAAGCAACGTGGGCATCAACGACGCCACCGTCGAATATGAAATCGGCGAAGATCTGATGGAGCCGCTGACGAAAGGAACAGTTAAGCTCAAGAACGGTGAAGCAACTGTCAAAGCCGGAACGATGAAACAGCCCGGATTCCTCAGATGCAAGGCCAAGTGTGAGAT
>CAYVXC010000045.1:0-2417 GCA_964454925.1 uncultured Bacteroides sp. | reverse complement strand
GCCGGAGTGTACGCCATTGATGCACCCGTCGCGTTTGCCGAACAAGGAATTATTGCCATGGCGGTCGGAATCCATTCAATACCCAACAATCTTGATGCTTCCCTATATGCCGATCTTGAGGGAGGGGTCCTCAATAATTATCCTGCTCAAAACATGGACCGTCGCGATGACTACTATTATAATCGTGTAATCCAAGGAGCGGTCCGTGCGGTGGACTTCATCGAGACTCTGCCTCAGTTCAACGGCTGTATCGCAACTTATGGCGGCAGCCAGGGCGGCTATCTGTCAATTGCTGTGGCCGCACTCCATCCGGCGGTGAAATATCTCGTCGCAAACTTTCCGGCAATGAGCGACCTGGCCGGATATGCCCACGGTCGAGCCGGAGGCTGGCCCCATATCTTCAAAAACGAAAAGAACCGGACTCAGCAACTTCTCTCCAACCTAAGTTATTACGACACCGTGAATTTTGCACGGAATGTAAAGGTCCCCGGTTATTTTGCCTTCGGATTCAACGATCTTACATGTGCCCCGACGACAACCTATGCGGTTTTCAACCAGATAACCTCACCCAAAGAGCTCTATACCGCTCCGCTGGCCGGTCATTTTCTGCTGACCGAACAAGCCGACGCAGAAAAACGCGCCCTCATCGACTTCCTCAAATCCTGTTTATAATATTCCGGCGGAGCGGAACATCGTTTCGTAATAGGCCGCTTTCTTTTCAAGAGCGAGAGGATAGGCACGCGAGGTTGAAGGCATCCTCCACAAATCGAGCCCACGCAACTCGTCACGGACCATACACCCCATTTTTGGTGCCTCGGTTGAGGTGAGTGCCGCAAGCACATCGGCGGCCTTTTCGCCTGTTGTTGCAACCGAGCGACATCCGGGCATACGCGCTAAAAGAGCATCCAGATCAACCGGTTCCACTATCTCAAGAAATTTATCGGAAGCGTTATTCATAAGCCGGCGGACAGCGTGACCCGTGTCGTTGAGAGCTATTCCATGCTCGGTGAGAAGCGTTTTTATAAGGTCAAGCCTGAACTTCCGGGCCTGACGATCATAGAGGGCATCGCGGTCTCCGAGAAAAATCAATCCCATCATCGGCCAAAAGTCATTTGAACGGTTCGGGTAATAAAAATCCATCGCCCATCGCTTCTGCTGAGGAGGGAAGGTTCCCATAATCAGAATCTTTGCATTTTCGGGAATGAAAGGTTCAAAGGGATGAATCTCAAGCGGAGCCGAAGAGTCCTCGGCGGGCATATTTATAATCGGGTTTGTCATATCATTAGAACATTCGGGCGCCCTGATGTGTTCGCCGTTAAACTTTTCGGCGCTCATTGCCCTAAATCACAATTTTTTCCGTAACTTTGTAGACACAATCTAACCTATCAATAACCCGATCTCTATGAGACTTATCATCGAAAAGAACTACGACCAGGTGTCGCGTTGGGCTGCCAACTATGTCGCTGCCCGCATCAACGAAGCCAAACCCACTCCCGAAAAACCTTTTGTTCTCGGATGTCCGACAGGCAGCTCTCCTCTCGGAATGTACCGCGAACTCATCAAACTCAATAAAGAAGGTAAAGTGTCGTTCAAAAACGTCGTTACTTTCAACATGGACGAATACTGCGGTATTCCCCGCGACCACGAACAGAGCTACTACACATTCATGTGGACCAACTTCTTCAACCAGATTGACATCCTTCCCGAAAATGTCAACATCCTGAACGGAAACGCCGAAGATCCGATCGCCGAATGTCAGCGCTATGAAGACAAAATCAAGAGCTATGGTGGTATCGACCTGTTCCTCGGCGGTGTTGGACCCGACGGACATATAGCCTTCAACGAACCGGGTTCTGCCCTGACTTCGAAGACCCGCATGAAAACTCTTACCCAGGACACCATCATCGCCAACTCACGTTTCTTCGAAAACAACGTTGATCTCGTTCCGAAGACCGCTCTCACCGTCGGTGTCGGCACAATTATGGCAGCCAAAAGCGTCCTTCTCATTGTCAACGGCTATAACAAGGCCCGCGCTCTTCACCACGGTGTCGAAGGCGGCATCAGCCAGATGTGGACAATCTCTGCTCTGCAGATGCACCCCAAAGCCCTCATCGTTGCCGATGAAGATGCTTGCGCCGACCTGAAAGTCTCGACCTACCGCTACTTCAAAGATATCGAAGCAGCCAACCTCGACCCCGACACTCAGCTCTAAAAAACATCCAATCTCAGCATAAAAAAAGTCATCCCAAAAGGATGACTTTTTTATTTCTCAGAACGTTTGGCGAGAAACGCGGAGAGTGAGGCCACCGTCGGATGACCCATAACCATCTCGAGATCTTCTCCCGACGGAGAAGTGCAATACAGAGTATAGTGCTTCAATCCGTTCGTCACAATCAGGAATGGGGCTCTGAATACCA
>CAYVXC010000044.1:12015-13906 GCA_964454925.1 uncultured Bacteroides sp. | reverse complement strand
GAGCATCTGCCTTACAAGCAGAGGGTCGGCGGTTCGAATCCGTCAACGCCCACTCCAATCGATTCCGCCTTTCCGCCATTCCGCGGAGAGGCTTTTTTATAACTCATCCCTCAGCCGAAATTATGAAAATCGGAATTATTGTTGCGATGGACAAGGAACTCAATCTCCTGCTCCCGTTGCTCGAATCCCCCACACGCACAACCATTAACGACACGACTTTCCATACCGGGACTCTCGACGGACGCGAAGTCGTGATACTCAAATCAGGCATCGGCAAAGTCAATGCGGCCGTTGCTACGCTGACTTTGATCGAAAATTTCCATGTTTCATTTGTAATCAATACCGGAGTCGCCGGCGGGACAGGCCACGGCGCCCGGATTCTCGACGTGGTCATCGGCGAGCGGGTTGCCTATCACGATGTCTGGTGTGGCCCCGGAACCACCGACGGACAAGCCGCCGGCTGTCCGGCATTCTTCGAAGCGCCCTTCTCGGCCGAAACCCTCGATTCAATTCCGGGGACGCGCCACGGCCTGATTGCATCGGGCGACATATTCGTCTCCCGGCCCGAAGACATCACCCGAATCCTCGATCTATATCCCGATGCTATGGCCGTCGACATGGAATCAGCCGCGATAGCCCAGGTGTGCCATATCAAAAACGTCCCCTTCCTCGCCGTCAGAGTTGTCAGCGACACCCCCGGACAGGCCGACAACATCTCTCAATATGAGAATTTTTGGGAAGATGCGCCTCGCGAAGCCTTCGCCGTCCTCCGTCACATCCTGACTATCCTTTGACAACGTAACCCTCCATCCGACCATGAAGAAGATACCGAGCTTTACCATCAACCACCTCGTCCTGAATCCGGGAATTTATGTCTCGCGCCGCGATGTCACGCCGGGTGGCGACATCCTGACCACTTTCGACGTCAGAATGACCGCCCCCAACCGCGAACCGGCGCTTGACCCGAAAGTCCTCCACACCATCGAACACCTGGCCGCTACCTGGCTACGCAATCATCCCCTATGGGCCGACCGGATTGTCTACTGGGGTCCGATGGGATGCTGCACAGGCAATTACCTCATCGTGAAAGGCGAAGTTGAATCGGCCGACATTGCCCCCACGCTCGCCGAAATGTTCAGTTGGATCGCGGATTTTGAAGGCGAAATTCCCGGCGCCACCCCGCGAGACTGTGGCAACTACTCCTTCAACGACCTCGAAGGTGCGAGAAAAGCCGCGCGCCGTTATCACGACGAAGTCCTGCTCAATATCACTCCCAACCGACTGACCTATCCCGACTGATGAAAGACATCCATGCAAACCGTGCTTCATTTCTCGTACAACGTCTGATTGCCGAGGGTGAACACGTCAGCCAGGATTTCAAATATACGGTGAACGATCCGCGAAAGATCGCCCGTTCGGTATCTGCCTTTGCCAACCGCTCGGGCGGCCGCCTTCTCATCGGCGTTAACGACAACGGTCAGCCGAGAGGCGTCAAATCCGAAGAAGACATCTGGGTGGTCGAATCGGCGGCCTCGGTCTACTGCAAACCGTCAGTCGAAGTAGAGTTCACCGCCTATAAAGTCGACCAGGGCGCCTTGATAATACGTGCGGAGATTGCGCCGGCTCCTACACGCCCGGTTTATGTACTCGAGGCTGACGGTTCGCGCCGGGCCTACTACCGTGTCGACGACGAGAACATCGCCGCCCATCCGCTCATGGTCAAAGCGTGGCGCCATCAGGCCAACCCTCGGCGCGAAACACTCATCGACTTCTCACCGGAGCGTTCGGCCCTCATCGACCGGCTCGAAACCGGTCCGGTCACACCCGAAGAGCTCGCCGCCTCGCTCCACCTCTCGAAACCACGGTTCGAATCGCTTGTCCTCGACCTCTA
>CAYVXC010000044.1:0-11915 GCA_964454925.1 uncultured Bacteroides sp. | reverse complement strand
CTGTCCGCGGATTGCCGGCGGAAGGGGCTGAACTTTTGAGGCGGGAGGGTTGTTTTTACTTTAATTGATTTTGAGTTCTCGCGCAATAGTTGTAATTTTGTATTGCCTCGCAGACCAAAATCGTCCTGTAAGTTTCCCTCACTTAACTCACCCTCCAATCACGTTTCACATTGGACACCCTTCCGCCCAACCAAAATACTGAAAACAAGGCTTCCGCCCCAAAGCATAAGCATCACCCTCTGAGAACCATAGCCAAAGGAATCTTATGGACGCTATGGGCTGTCATCCTGTTTGTCGCAGCGATCGTGATGACCGTCTACTCTCCCTGGTTTCAGGACACTCTCCGTCAACATATCGTCGCCAAGCTCAACACCGATCCTTCGACAGAATTCAAACTCGGGAGCTTCAGACTCGGTTTCCCTCTCGACCTCCGGATTAATGATGTTCTCTATGTCAATAACGGCGACACTCTGATCAAAGCTGACGCTGTCACGGGCAGCGTGGGTATTGCCGGACTTCTGAAAGGGACCCTAAACGTTGAGAATGTATCTCTAAGCAACGCGCGCTATCAGATCGGCGCCCCCGACTCGGCTTCTTGCATGGTAATCAAGGCCCGCCGCGCTGTTCTTGACCCAACGACAATCGCGCTCTCCTCGATGGACATTGACGTTTCGGCGGCGCGTCTCGACGGCGGCTCACTCAATCTTTTCATAAATCCGGTCGATACATTTCTGGTCCCCGAAGCTCCCACCGACCCGACTTCAATGAATATCCATGTGGGGCGTCTTGATTACACTGACCTTGGGTTCACGATGAACCTTCTCCCGGTCATCGACACTCTGTCGGCCAACATTTCCAAAGGTTATTTGAGCGACATCCGGGTCGACCTTCTGAAACAGACGGTCGATGTCGCCGAATTCCGCGGAACAGCTCTTGATGCACGTTACATCATGCCCGACTCGGCGACCATCAGATCAATCCCGGTCGTAGTTCCCGATTCAACGACCTCGGCGCCGTGGACCATCAAGGTCACCGACATCGAGCTCGACAAATCGAAAGCTCTCTACACGACCCAGAACTATACACCCCTGCCGGGTCTCGACTTCGGATATATCCAGGCCGACGATCTCAGCCTCTCGATCCATGACTTCTATAATCAGGCGGCTACCGTCAGGCTCCCCTTGTCGCTTTCGGGCCGTGAACGTTCGGGCATTGATCTCGACGTCAAGGGCCGGCTGGACATCGACTCTCTCGGACTGACCTTCGATGACTTCAGACTGACCACGCCAAACCTCACGGATCTCAACGCGACGGGCTACATGGGAACGGCGACCGAACTTACCGATCCCGCCACCCCGCTAAGACTCGCACTGCGGGGATCTCTGGCAATGGAAGACGCTGCTCTCGCCTTTCCCGACATCTCGACGATAGTGAACCGCGGGCTTAGACCGGGGGCGCTTCTCGAAATGGATGCCGACATCAGCGGCCGTTCGGGCGATCTTATGATTGACCGGTTTGATCTCGGACTTGACGGCTATCTGACACTCAACGCATCGGGTTCTGTCCTGAATCCCTTCGACCCCGAACAGCTCGGCGGCCATGTCGTTCTTGACGGCTCGGTCGGCGACGTTTCTCCGTTGATGAAGATGCTGATGGCCGATGCCTCGTTCGTTGTGCCATCCATGACTCTCGACGGCGACGTGACATTCGGCGACGGTGATTACGACGGACGCCTGAAAGCCGTAACCCACAAGGGCAGTCTCGCTCTCGACGGCTGGTTCAAAGGTCACGGCTCGCGCTATAATGCGTCTGTCAGTGCGCGCGATTTCCCGGTCTCGGCGTTTCTCCCGACCGCAGGCGTAGGTCCCGTTACCGCCGATCTAAAAGCCTCGGGACATGGTTTCGATTTCTTCTCGAAGGCCACCGAAGCCGACATCGCTCTTGATGTAAAATCGGCCCTCTATGACACCAAAACCTATCACGACATCCATTTCGACGGGACACTGAGCGACGGCCACGCCGACATCGCCTTGAAGTCGGACGACCCTGACCTTCCGGTTGATCTGACCGCCAACGGCAACCTCAATGGAAAAGAATATGACTGGACAGCCGACCTGAAAACGGGCACACTCGATCTGACAGCGCTCGGACTGGTTTCGTCGGAAGATGCCGGACAGACAACCATCAGCACCGATCTTTCTCTTGACCTGGGCTTTACCTCCGACATGAAAAACATCGAGGGGACCCTCCAGCTCAATTCTCTCGACTATTATTCGGGCGAATCGGGGCTCTCAGTGAGTGATCTACGCGCCATTTTCAACACGACCGACTCAACCACCAACCTCTGCATCGCCAACGGCGACATGCTCGGAAACTACAGTTCCCCGATGGGTGTCGATTCCATCATGGGACGAATCGACCGGCTGAGCGCCACCCTCAAAGACGATTTCAAGAACTACAGCATCAACGTCGAACGTCTCCAGCAGATTCTGATGCCGTTCAATTTCCGGCTCGATGCCGGGCCCGACAATATCATCAACGACTTCCTCGGTGACAGCGGAATGTCGTTCAACAGCATGACTATGACCGCGGGCAACGATTCGACACTATTCATGACCGGGCAGGTTACCGGTTTCAAGACTGCCACAATGGCTCTTGACACGGTGAATCTCGACATCAGGCAACACGGAATGCATCTCGACCTGCTCGCCTCGGTAAACAACCGGCCGGGAACCTTTGACGAATGGGCACACGTTGATATCAAGGGATACACCGACCGGGATAAACTTTCGCTGACTCTTCACCAGCGTAACATCCAGGGCAAGACCGGATTCAAATTCGGGACTATACTGTCTATCTCGCCCGACTCGATAGCGACTCTTAGACTGTCGCCGCTTAATCCAGTCATCAACTACCACGACTGGGAGATCAACGAAGGCAACTTTATCACATACGACTTCAAGACAAAACATCTCGATGCCGACCTGAAAATGAAGGACGATATTTCGCGCCTCGCCCTTTACACCGAGCACGTCCATTCAAACGACTCGACTAAACACAATCACAACGAGGACCTTATCCTTCAGGTATTCGACATCCAGCTTCAGGACTGGCTCGCGCTCAATCCGTTCGCCCCGGCGATCAAAGGCAATCTTTCCGCCGGTCTGAGGATAAACTATGACAACAAGAACCTGACCGGTAACGGAACCGTCTCACTGACCGACCTGATGTATGGCAAAGAACGTGTCGGCGACTTCCAGAGCGATGTCGACATCCTGACCGACGCCAAGGGCCTCATAAACCTCAAGAGCGAACTATGGGTCAACGGCGAAAAGACCATCACACTCAACGGCGCTCTCAATGACTCGACCCGTACATCGCCATTCAATCTCGACCTGACAATGATCAGGTTCCCGCTCAAGACCGTCAATCCGTTCCTGACCGGTACGGCCAAACTCGACGGAATGCTCAACGGAAGTTTCGATGTTTCGGGTGACTCGTCGAATCCGCGTCTGAACGGGCGTCTCGACTTCGATAGCGCCACCGTGATGGTCGACATGCTCGGAACCGTGTTTGAACTCAACGAGGACTCGATTCCGGTGAGAGACAACATAGTCAGGTTCAACAATTTCACAATCAAAGGCTGTAACGCCAACCCGCTTGGCATCAACGGCACCGTCGACATCACCGACCTCTCTTCGCCCCAGATCGCCCTGAAAGCTTCGGCGGCGAACATGCAGATTGTCAACTCCAACAAACTCAAACGTGGAGCTGATGTATATGGCAAGGCTTTCATAAACCTGAACGCCAACGTCAACGGAGACATGAAGTTCCTTACAGTCGATGCCAATCTCGACATTCTGCCCGGAACAAACGTCTACTATGTCATGGTCGGCGGAGCTTCGACGTTCGAGAACCGGACCTCCGAAGGAATGGTGAAATTCGTAAACTTCAATGATTCGGCTGCGATGGCCTCGGCCGACTCGGTCGCTCCACCCTCCTCGATTATCGACATCAATGCAAACCTCAACATCGAGACCGGTACGATCATAAACATCGACCTGTCCACCAGCGGACAAGACCGCGTCCAGCTCCAGGGCAACGGTTCGCTCAACTATACTTCGTCGATTATTGGCGCCGACCGTCTGACTGGACGTTACAACCTGACCGGTGGATTTATCAAATACTCGCCGCCACTCATCTCGAACCTCGACTTCAACTTCAACCCCAACAGCTATGTTTCGTTCTCGGGCGACATGCTCAATCCTCGCCTCAATATCTCGGCCACCGAGAAAATGAGGGCCAATGTCAGCCAGGCCGGTCAGAATTCGCGCCTGATCTATTTCGACATCATCCTTAAAGTCACCGGCACCCTAAATGAAATGAACGTGGCGTTCGACCTGGAGACCGACGACGATATCACCGTGGCCAACGAACTGGCCTCGATGACTCCGACCCAGCGGGCAAGCGAGGCGATGAACCTCCTCCTTTACAACACCTACACCGGCGGCTCGACCAAAGCGACATCGAATCTCAACGGAAATCCGCTCTACTCATTCCTGACCTCCCAGATCAACTCATGGGCGGCCCAGAACATCAAGGCTGTCGACATCTCCTTCGGCGTCGATCAATATGACAAGACCACCAACGGTTCGACTTCGACCGCGACATCCTACTCCTATCAAGTCTCGAAATCGCTCTTCAACGACCGTTTCAAAATCATTGTCGGCGGAAACTACTCGACCGATGCGAACGCCAACGAAAACCTGGCCGAGAATCTGATCAACGACGTTTCATTCGAATACTTCCTCAACAATGCCCGGACGATGTATGTCCGTCTGTTCAGACACACGGGCTATGAATCAATTCTCGAAGGCGAGATTACCCAGACCGGCGTCGGTTTCGTCTATAAAAAGAAAATCAACCGGGTTTCGGATATGTTCATCCCGCCGCGCTATCGCCGGAAACTGTCCGACGTTCCTAAAAAAGAGGAAACTCCGGTTCCCGAACCGACCGACTCCGTAAAACCCAAAAACGAATCCCAGATCGATGACACTCTTCCCGAATATCTGTAAACGGTTCATTAAAATACTGATAATCGTTCCGACGGTGCTGGTGCTGTGGGCGTGCTCGACCACCCGCCGGATTCCCGATGACGACCAGCTATATACCGGCATCAAAAGTATCAATTACCGCGATTCGGCCTATGTTCCGGCCGCTCTCAAAAGCGAGATTTCCGAAGCCGTTTTCGTTAAGCCTAACAATTACTGGAGTCTCCTGGGATGGCGCTATCCCTTTCCGCTCGGACTATGGGTCTACAACAACTGGCCCAATCCCGAAAAGGGATTCCGCCACTGGATATACGAGAAACTCGCCCGCGACCCGGTTTTGGTCAGCGATGTGCGTCCCGAAGTCAGGACCCAGATGATAAAACAGTTACTCGACAACAACGGTTACTTCGCCTCGTCGGTAACCTATGAGCTCGTCCCTGGGAAAAAGAATAAAAAGAAAGCTCAGATTGTCTATAATGTCAATCAGGGCAATCCCTATCTCATCAAGGGCGTCCGGCTCCTCCCCGACACGACCCGTCTCAACCATCTGATTGATTCGGTTGCCTCGCGGCTGCCCTATCTTGCCGGCGGAAAGCCCTACGCCCTCGACTCGCTCTCGGCCATGCGCGTCAACATCGCCAACGCCATGAGGAACCGCGGCTATTATTACTTCCGTCCCGAACAGCTTGAGTATCTGGCGGACAGTATCTCCCAACGCGGCGAAATCGACATGAAGCTCTCGATGGCCGCCAATCTTCCCAAACCGCTCATCTCGCCCTATCGCGTCGGAAAAGTGGACATCCGCGTGATGAGACACAGCAAACATGGCCGCGGTTTCGATACCATCCCGGTCAAAATGGGAACGCTCTACCAACAACAGCCGTCACGACTCCGCCTCGGAGTCATCAACGACAACGTGACCATCAGGCCGGGGCGACTTCTGTCGGTACGTAACATGGACCGCACCCAGACCTATCTGTCGAGACTCGGCATCTTCAACTCAATCAACATCGACGTCAACCCCGACACGACAGCTGCCGAACCGACCGTCGACGTCATGATTGATGCGGTCCTTGACAAACCGCTCGAGGCATCGATCGAAGTCAACGCCTCGTCCAAGTCAAACTCATATATTGGTCCGGGTATTAATTTAGGGTTGACCAACACCAACATTTTCGGAGGCGGCGAACAGCTGTCGGTTCAGCTGACAGGCGCTTACGAATGGCAGACCGGACAGAACGCCAAAGGCGGCATCTTCAATTCCTACGAAGCCGGAATAACCGCCTCGCTTTCTTTCCCCCGGCTTCTTGTGCCCAAATTCATTCCCCGCCGGCGGCGAGACATAAACTGGACCCGCTTCACTTTGAATGCCGACATTCTCAACCGTCCCCACTACTTCAAGATGGCTCAGTTCAATCTCGGCGTGAACTATGAGTGGTCAATCAACCGCTATTCGTCGGCCAACCTGACACCGTTTAAACTGACCTATACGAAGCTGATGCACACGACCGCCGAGTTCGACTCGATCATGGCGGCGAATCCGGCTGTCGCCCAAAGCTTCATGAGCCAGTTCATACCTCAGCTCCAGTTCGCCTATAACTATGACCGCCAGTTTGGCCGCGACAACATCCTGAACTGGCAATTCACGGTTCAGGAAGCGGGAAATATCTTCTGGGGCATCTATGAACTGTGTGGCAAAAAAGGCGAAAAGAAACTGTTCGGAACACCGTTTTCCCAGTTCATCAAAGGCTCGACCCAGCTCGTCTATTCGCGCCGTGTAAGTTCCGGAGATCAATGGATCGTGACCCGCGCCGCCGTCGGAGCCGCCCACGCCTACGGAAACTCCACGACCGTTCCCTACGCCGAACAATTCTACTGTGGCGGCGCCAACTCTGTCCGCGCGTTCACCGTCAGGTCGCTCGGTCCGGGTTCCTACCACGCTCCTTCCGATCACCCGTCGGACTATTTCGACCAGACCGGTACGTTCAAGTTCGAGGCCAACATCGAATATCGTTTCCCGATTTACAGCATCCTTCATGGCGCCTTGTTCGTTGACTCGGGCAACGTTTGGCTGCTCAAGAACGACCCGGCTCGTCCCGGCGGCCAGCTGAAAGCTTCGACTTTCCTTAAGGATCTCGCACTCGGCACCGGAGCCGGTCTCCGGCTCGACTTCGGAATGATTATTGTCCGCGGAGACCTCGGAATCGGAATCCACGCACCCTACGACACCGGCAAACACGGCTACTACAATATGACATCGTTCGGTAACTCGCTGGCGTTTCACCTCGCCATCGGCTACCCATTCTAACAATTCCCCGTTCGGGCAATGAAAAACCAATCAACCCCCGGCATTGCGGTCGCGGCCATTCCGGTCGTTCTCCTGCTTGCCGCCTTAATCACGACTATCGTTATCGCCGGATCATCGGCCGTAACCGACTATGGCATGTATGCCCTTCTCGCGTCGGGCCTCGTCGCCATCGCTATCGCTGTTTTCATATATCATACCCCGGCCTCTCAGATAAAGGCCGGCTTGAGACAAAGCGCGTCACAGATGCTCCCATGCGTACCGTTGCTTCTCCTGATCGGGAGCGTGTCGGCCTCGTGGATGCTGAGTGGAGTCGTACCCTATCTCGTCGAGGTCGGAATCAAGGTGCTCAATCCGTCTATGTATCTGATGCTTACATGCCTTTCGTGTGCTGTCGTATCGTCGCTGATAGGCTCGTCGTGGACGACGATCGCTACCCTCGGGGTCGCGTTTCTGGGAATTGGCTCCGTATTCGGTTACAACCCGGCCTGGTCTGCCGGGGCAATAATCTCGGGAGCATATTTCGGCGATAAAGTTTCACCGCTCAGCGATACAACCGTTGTCGCATCAGCCACGACCGAAGTCGAAATTCTTGACCTCGTGAAATATATGTTCATAACTACGATACCGGCTTTCGTCACCTCGCTGTTGCTATTCTGGCTTCTCGGGTCGGGTCACGACTCGATTTCGGAAGCCAACGCCGATGAAATGCTGTCTACGTTGAACTCGACCTTCAATATCACGCCCTGGGTGCTCGTCATCCCGGCATTCACGGTGTTGCTCGTCATTCTCCGCCGCTCTACCATCGTGACCCTCATACTCAGCACCGTCGCCGGGATTGTCGGAATGCTCTACTTCCAGCCCAAACTAATGGCCGAACTCGGCGCTCACGACGGATGGTCGACCCTGAAAACCGTGCTGTCGAAAATCTGTTTCGAAAACACCATGACCACCGGCCACGATGCGGTCGACAGCCTTGTTTCGACGGGTGGCATGGCCGGCATGACCACCACGATCATCCTGATTCTGTGCGCCATGATCTTCGGAGGCGCCATGATGGGCACCGGATTCCTCGAACGCCTGACCCGGCCGATGAGCACGCGTCTGGCGCGACGCCATTCTGTCGTTGGCGCTACCATCCTCACCGGCGTGACCTTGAACGCCCTGACGGCCGACCAATATGTCTCGATCATCATCAGCGGAAACGTTTTCAAATCCGTCTATAGTAACGCCGGACTTACGAAACGACTGCTCGGGCGCTCGATTCAGGACTCCGTCCCGACAACATCGGCCTTGATCCCCTGGAGCTCATGCGGCGTCACCCAGTCCACCGTTCTCGGCGTCGCCACCCTCGCCTACCTCCCCTTCTGCTTCTTCAATATCCTTTCGCCGTTCTCGTCAGTCATCATCGCCACCATCACTTACCGCCGCCAGAAAAACAAAGCCACCCCGGCGTAAGTCTGCGAAGTTTACCGGGGACGCATAAAAATGCGTCCGTACAACAGTGCAAATCAACCCTTTGTACGGACGTTTTTCTAAACGTCCCCCGCGACTCTGGAACTTAGACATAAGAAACATAAGATCCAAAAGTTTATGCTTCTTATGTAATTTGTGCCTTAATTTCGGCGCATGTCCCGTTCAGGACGTGTGCTAGGGAGTCGGCTTGCCGACGAGGTTGTCCCGAACCCGGCATGACGGGAGCGTAGCGACCGAGTGCCGGGAAGATGCGATCCAAGTCAACGGAGTCCTGAAAGGACGATGTCGTCGGGCCCAACAACATCATCGCTTTACGACTCCATTTCCATTCTACGCCTTTCCGTGGAGCCGGTCGCTCCGCTCCCGTCACCCACGGTTCGTGACGACCACGTCGGTTGTGCCGACTCCGCGGACCGTTCGGGCGGCGTCAATTGAACGGGCCGCCATAACCCGGGCCGTCGATCGGATAGCTGCTCCCCCCGGTGAGGAACGACTCGAGTTCTAATTCAATCTCTGTCATTTCCGGGCGTATATAAGTTTCTTCCATTGTCTCATGTTGATTTGTTGATGATTATTCGCTTTGTCTCTCTCGGCGGGCGATCAGCGGGTGACGTTCATGACCTTCCGGCCGTTCTTGACCACGATGCCTCTGTAATCTTGTCCGACGCGCTGTCCGTTGGTGTTATAGACCGGGGTGTCCGCACCGTTGTCGTCACTCTCGATGGCCGTGACACCTGTGCTGACATCGTCACCGAATTTCACTTTCAGGCGTGCGGGAGCATTGGCCGCCGCGCTTGCCGGCAACTTGAAATAGGCGCGGCCCGCATCGACCGACGCACCCTCCATAGCATAGCGAAATTCGTCTCCGGTCCAGCCGTAATATAGTTTCTGAGCCTCATCGTCGGCTGTAAACACCTTTTTCTCATAGACGCCGTTGAGACCGTCGGCCTCCTCCGCGGCTTCGGGTGTCACAGAAACGCTCACGTTCTCGAGAGTGATGCCATCGGCAATACCCTCGGCGGGGAGGAACATATAGGCGACATTGGGAGCCGTCGTCTCTTCTTCAAATTTGCTGAACTTCACATAGCTGCGGTCCTCGTTCAGCTCTCCGCCGGTATAGAAAGTCCCGAGATCGGCAACATTCAGCGCGAACGGCACGAAGAGCGTATGAGGCTGTCCCTCGGCGAAGCTGCGGTTGATGGTCGCCGTTGTGGCCGTGAACGCGTGAGGCACCTTCAGCAGAAGCTGGTTGTTGTCGGTCTCTCCGTTGTTAATCACGAAGTTCGCGCAGACATCCCCGACCACCGTGTTCTTTCTCCCGGTCGTGCCTTTCGTCCCCTCGGGAAGATACACCAAAGCATCTTCACTTATCTGGCTTAAAAATTGGGTGTAGATGACCGCGTTGTTGGATAAATCCAAAAGTCTGAGAGCGTCGGTATTGGCAAAGATAGTCTCCATGCTACTTAAGGAGTTGACATTAAGCATATTAAGATTACGAAAATTTAGTGAGGTCAGGCTGCTGCAACCGCTAAACATAGATGATATTTCATTCAATTTTTCAGTATTGAAATTGCTCAGGTCAAGCGATGTCAGACCGGTGCAGCCGTTAAACATATTTTTCATTGTTGTCACTTTCGAAGTGTCAAAGATGCTCAGGTCGAGCGAAGTCAGACCGCTACAGCCGCTAAACATATATGACATGTTGGTCACGTTGTCAGTGTTGAAATTGCTCAGGTCGAGCGAAGTCAGGCCGGTGCAACCATTAAACATGCTCCCCATGTTTACCACTTTTTCAGTGTTAAAATTGCTCACGTCGAGCGATGTCAGACCGCTACAGCCATCAAACACACCATACATGGCTGTCACATTTTCAGTGTTGAAATTGCTCAGATCAAGCGATGTCAGACCCTTACAATTGCTAAATATAGATCTTATACTAGTTGCGTTTGAAGTATTGAAATTACTCAGGTCGAGCGATGTCAGACCCTTGCAGCTGCTAAACAAACTGCCCATGTCTGTTACTTTTTCAGTGTTGAACTTGCTCACGTCGAGCGATGTCAGGCTACTGCAACTGCTGAACATAGAACCCATGTTTGTCACATTTGAAGTGTTGAAATTACTAACGTCAAGCGAAGTAAGGCTGCTGCAATTCACAAACATATAATGCATGTCTGTCACTTTTTCAGTATTGAACTTGCTCACGTCGAGCGAAGTCAGACTAATACACCTGTAAAACATATTTGACATGTCTGTCACGTTTTTAGTATTGAACTTGCTCACGTCGAGCGAAGTCAGACCCTCACAGCCAGAAAACATACCGGACATATTTGTCACATTTGAAGTGTCAAAGGTGCTAAGGTCAAGCGAAGTCAGGAGCTTGCGATTACTAAACATTTGTTTCATGTTCTTCACCTGAGAGGTATTGAGGTTGCTTAGCCCTGATATTTCCGTTAATTTATCATAAGCAGACATTGTATCGAACCAGCTATAGCAACTGGTAGGGCGGTAATTTTTGAAAGAATCTTCAATTACCACTTTCTTTAAAGTATTATACCTAACAAAAGAAGTTTGATACGTCCAGGCTGGCGCTTCATCTTGACCAAGTTGTGATAAATCCCAAACGTAAGATATAATAAGCGATGTTCCCGGGAGTGTATTTCCTGATTTCAATTGTTGATCAGACATCAGGAAATGTAAAGCTGAGTCGTTATCGCAATAGACAGCATAGGGGATTGCTGCCCTTAATCCGGTGACCGCGAGCACCGTGGCAGCGAGGACCAATAAAATTTTGTATCTCATGTGATGTTGGTTGCCGCAACTGATTGGTTGATATTAATGCCACCTGCAAAAATATTTACACTCTCGATGTTTGCTATGGCTGAAACTTGCGGGTTTGGTGTTACGGCTTTCCCAATCAAGCAAGTATCTCACGAAGACGCAAAGTAATAAAAAAAAAAACAATCTACCAAATAAAATCCAAAAAAATCCACGACCTACTCAAATTTTTCCCTGAAAATCAGAAGAAATGAGGGGAAATCGGAGCCGGCGGCTCGGAATCGTGTTAACCGGGTGCGCTTGCGCGC
>CAYVXC010000043.1:0-13931 GCA_964454925.1 uncultured Bacteroides sp. | reverse complement strand
AGAACATATAATCCCAGGCGGGGAGGAGAGTGGCTTTCTCGTTGAGAATCTTGAGATACTTTTTAGGCAGAAAGCGCTTTTCAACAACCAGGCGGAAAAGGTATTCGTCCATCCATTTGTCAGACGCGATCAGGAATCCGTTGTGACCGGTGCGTCCCCAGCTGTTTTCAATGAGCCAGCGTGTCGGTTCGTCTTCTTTGTTCAGATCGACTCCGACAAGGGTCATTGCGTGGGCTGAAGCGCTCGCACCGGTGATGATGCGCTGACGTTTATCCATATTAAATTTTGTCCCCAAAAGCGATTCATAGTCGAAATTGCCTTCATCAAGAGTGCCCTCCTTGCTATTCAGATATTTTGAAACGTCACAGCTGAAATACATCATGGTCGAATCCTTCAGCGACTCGACTGCTATCTTCTTGATGTCATCCATCGGCAGATTTAGATACTTCCAGTTATGCCCGTCGTATGAATGACGATCGAGATCAATTTCATACATCTTGAAATATGGTCGGGTAGGATCGTTCATCAACATTACATAACCGTTTGTCAGGTCGTTCCCGAACACAGTCTGATAAAACTCTTTCGGTGTATATTTTTTCTTTTCAAGGAGTTTGCCGTTGTTGTCACTCAGAGCCCATTCAAATTCCGTGGGAGGTTCGCCGTATGCCCTAACCAACATCCGGTAAACTTCGCTAAGCATATTTTCCTTTTCTTCCATGAGCTTTTCGACAGATGCACCGTCGGTAGCCATCTGTCTAAGTTTCAATCCCATTTCACGAAGCTTCCAGCCTAAGAGCTTTGAAAACTGAGAAGTGTTGTTGGCAGTGAAAGTCTCAGGCATCACACCGTCGGGAACAACTCCATATTTCATGACAAGGTCGCTTACGCCCATGAATGTTCCTCCGTCACTGAGCGGATGATTGAATAGGAATTCGACACGACGGTTGTCAAACGCCATTTCACGGCTATCGATGACTTCCTGGAGGAAAAGATTGCTTTTTTCAAGCTGATCATAGAAAAAGTTATAGACCTGGCTAAGTTTCAGACCGCCCAGATTGTGCTGATTAATAGCTTGGCCACGAAGCATATTCAGACCCGTAAAAAGCCAACATCTGCCTGAACGCTTCTGATCTGTTATATCTTTGGATTTCACCCGGTAAGTGAAATTGTCATCGGTTGACAGGCCGGAGACTGTAGCCGCCAACGTATTGATATCCGTCGCATTCATGGCATTCTTCAGGGCGATCGACGACTGGTCAGGCCGGGAATTTTCGTTTCGGAATCGAGCGAGCAAATTGTCATCAATATTTCCGGCGCCGGTCGCGGGCTGGCTGAAAGCTGAACCGGTCATCGCGAGTGACAGAACGAAAGAATAAAGGGGAATAAATTTATTTTTCATCTTTTTGTTGGAATTTGATTGAAGGGTTAAGAGGCTGAGAATCGGTTGTTAACCGGTGACTATGTTTCCTCAAAATTACTAAAAATATATGTTCCGTCAAAATATTTTTTCACTTCAAGTGAACTTTTTTTCAACCACGGACGTTTAAGTTTTGGCTTTGCGTAAAAAGACTATTATTTAAATAAGTGATCAAAACCGGCAAAGAGAACGGTTTATTAAGTCGATGAAGACTGAAGCAGGCAGCTCTCTTGAAAATACCGGAATTTGCAACTATACTAATCTAAAAAAATTATCACAATGAAAAAAGGAATTTTTTTGGTTGCTCTTTTGTCTGTTTTGTTTATGGCGACTTCAGCCTTGAACGAAAAGCGTTTTGACATTACACTTTCTTCGTTTGCTCCAATTGAAACTGTCGAAAACGAATATTCACGATATACTGTCGGTGGAGTTACCGGACGATATACACTCGTAACTTTCTGGGATTCATCAGATGCCGAAAGCCGTCAGCAAGTCAACGAATATGCCGCTATAATGCACAAAAACAGCGACTTGAACAATAAGATTGATTTTATCGGCATTAATTTTGATGATGAAAAAGTCATTTTCGATGAAATTGCTGACAATGATAATCTTAATATTGAATCTCAGTATCATGTCGACGGTGCTCAGGCACGCGATATAATTCATAGCTATCGTCTTGAAAACGGATATGGTACCATTCTTCTTGGTCCGCACGGTGACGTCGTAGCTTACAATCCAGACATTGAAACATTAGCAACCTTATGAAAATAGAGCAAATACTAACAAGAGCTGCATTCCGAAGAGTGCAGCTCTTTTTTGGCGTTTATCAATATTGGTCGTTAGAGTGAGTCAATGAAATCTTCGAACGCGTCAGCGGCGAGATCTCCTTGCACGGTATATCCGGCTTTATAGAGATGGATTCTATCTTTATTCATAAGCTTCGAATCAAGCCATTTTGCTGAAGCACCTTCACCACCGGCTATGGTTTCAAAATCCCAAACCGGAATACCTTGTTCCCCGGCAACCTTGCTGATAAGAGCCGATGCTTCGGCGACGCGTCTGTTTATCTTTTCATCTTTTTGACATTCCATCGGGGTCCATATAATGAAGACAGCTTCGGGATTAGCCTGTTTGAGCCGGGTTATCAGTTCGGTTGTTGTCTTTGTGATTTCCTGATCCGACATTGTCGAGAACCCTTCATTGGTACCCATTGACAGGATAATTATGTCTGGGTTGAAAAATTTGGTTGATTCAGCAAACCCGTCAATCAGCAGATAGTCGCTGAAACAAGCTCCGTTATTACCGATTGTCGAATAGACGATTCCTGGTTGACCGTTCGCTGTGTAGACTCCATATACTTTTTCTCCGGGAAAAGCCCAGAACGAGGCGCTGTCGACCGGAGTCGCCCAGCGGACGTTTCGGGTTCCGTTTGAAGTGAAGATCGCTGCCCGGTCGAATCTGTGATCCGGGTTAAGATTCTTATATGTAATTTTGTTCGACAAGTTAGACGAGGCTGCTATTCCGGTAAATCCCGGAGTGATTGGCCAAGGCCGTTTGAGAAGACGAGCCTGACTATCGACCGGATTCTCCGAGGTGATAGCGTAATCAGTGGGCTGATTTGTACCGGCAAGCTTAAACGCCGTAATGAGACCGCGACCACCGTTCCCATATTTTGATTGAAGACGTTCTCGAAGTTTCGAGGTCCCCATTTCAGCCTGAATATGGCTATCGCCGATATGAAGAATCCGTATGTTTTCTTTTGACCGGCCTTTTTCAAGTGAGTGCAGTCGTTTGGCGACAGCTACCCATTTGTCTTTTGGGGCGTTGGACGGGAGACTGATTTTGTTTTTGTCAAGGTTTATAAATTCGGGATAGTCATTGTGTGCGCCGGCACTAAGGATGAAAGCTAATCCACAGACGACCGCAAATATTCGTTTCATATTTTGATTTTCATTAGTTTCAGAAAGAGACTCCGAGTCGGAGTGTTACCATGCTTATCCCCGGACAATTACGTTCATAGTCGCCGATATAACATTTTTCCTGACCGAGATATGTATAGGCCATTATGATATGGGAAGAAAATGTTTTCCCGGTCGCTAATGTGATGCCGACACCTCCGGAAAAATAGGCTCCGGTCTCTGAACTCGAATCATTGAAATAGTTAAGTGACGCACCACCGCGAAGATCTAAAAATACAAGTCTCTCACGCTGGCTGAAGTCGGTCCTGAAGTTGACATACAGCGGATAACATCGGTTTGAACCATTGACCATCATGATTCCTTCCGCGCCAATACCGAGGAAACGGATGGCTTTCCATCTGAAACCGAATTCGGCATTCAGTCCTAAAGCGGACAAATCGTGATCGCTCATGTCCACATTGCCCGAAAGATTTGCGCCCCAGGCAAACTTGACTTTCTCTCTTGATGCCGGAATTTCCGAGGCTTTAAGTGTCGATGCACTTAATACTATCGCCAATACTACCGCTGTAATTATTCTTATTCGGGCAATCATAGAGATTTCTTGGTGAGAATTAGACATGCCCAGTTGTTGTCGACTGTGTGACTCTGTTCCTTCAGTCCGAGCGGCTCTGCAACTTTCATGATGACGGGTATATCGTCTTCATAGAAACCGCTAAGGATCATCGTTCCGCCGTTTTTCAGACGGGTCACATACTGTTGTAAGTCGGCTGTTATTACATTCCGGTTTATGTTTGCCACGAAAATATCGGCTTCATCAAGGTCGGTCAAAGCAGTGACATCTCCGTTAATCAGTCTGATTTTATCGCTGACATTGTTGAGTGTAATATTTTCACCGGCATTATTAAATGCAAATGCGTCAATTTCGATTCCGACGGCTGATTTAGCTCCCGCCATGACGGCGAGGATAGAGAGAATACCGGTACCGGTTCCCATATCGATCACTGTTTTTCCTTCCAATTCACTTGAAAGCAAAGCCCGCATTACTTGGCTCGTGGTTGCATGATGACCGGTGCCGAAAGCCATTTTAGGGTCAATAACGATGTCATATTTGGCTTTCGGTACATCCTTGTGAAAAGTCGAGTGAATGACAACCTGGTCACCGATAACAATAGGCTGGAAGTAATTCTTTTCCCACTCGGCATTCCAGTCACGGCCTTCGATGACTTTAGAACTCACATCGAGAGCGGCCGCAAAAGGATATTCAGCTAAAGCATTGTTAAGATTTATGACGTTGAAGTCCTCGGTCCGTATGTAGGCCGTCAGACCATTCTCGTCAGGTACGAAACTTTCGAATCCGATGTCGGCGAGCAATGCTGCCAGATAATCTGTACCGTCTTCTGTGCAGGGGGAAATGTCAATTCTGACTTCGCGGTAGTCGTTCATTATTCAGGTTAGCGATATGATTGGTTTTATGATTGCAAAGGTACATAAAAAGTGTGGATTGTCAGTTGCTCAACGGAAACTTTTTGGTATTTACGGTTGTTAGAAACAAAATCATGTTTCTCTCTTTGTTTAATTTTAACAAATTTCTTTATGAAAAAAATATTATTTGCCTTGGCTGTAGCCATTCTTTCAACCGTTTCATTGTCGGCGCGAGACGTTGTTTCGCGCAACGTAAAGGACCTTCCTATTGCTGCTCAATCGGTTGTCAATGACAATTTTAAATCAAAAGTCACCTTGATAAAAATTGATAAAGGCGTTATGGGTGTTTCCGAGTATGAAGTAATTCTTGCTGACGGAAGCGAAGTAACCTTTGATAAAGGTGGAAATTGGAAAGAAGTAGAAATGCCGGCCGGGAAACAAGTCCCTGATTATTTTGTGCCTAAAACAATCAAAGACTATGTA
The DNA here is from genome assembly GCA_964454925.1 of uncultured Bacteroides sp. Classification (GTDB taxonomy): domain Bacteria; phylum Bacteroidota; class Bacteroidia; order Bacteroidales; family Muribaculaceae; genus CAG-873. The sequence continues at coordinate 8,687 of CAYVXC010000043.1, read as the reverse complement.
TCGAAGAATAACAAAGGCCAAAAGATCGTAGGAATAGAAAAAGAACGCTCCTCTTATGAGGTCAAACTAAACAACGGAATAGAGATGAAATTTGATCGTGCCGGGAATTTTCTGAGGTACGATGATTAACATATAAAACGAAACAGCGACTGATTATCCCGGGATTACATAACAAGAGTTCCGGGACAGTTTATTTTGGGCACTTGGTTAATATTGGTGAATTTCGTAATTTTGCAAACCCAATAGGATACGCTTCCGATTTCATACAATTTACCAATTCAGAACCCATGGTCAGACAGTCCGGTACAGTTTCGCAAAAAACGTCTCAACATATTGCAGAACCGTTTTCAGACCAATTAACTCTCAGCCGCGGCCTCACAGCTATTTCCCCGATAGCTGTTTTTCTTGTCCTCTATCTGGCGGTCTCGCTTATCCTCAATGACTTTTACAAGATGCCGATTTCAGTAGCGTTGCTGGCATCGTCAATTTGGTCTATCATTATTTACAGGGGCTATCCGATTGCACAACGGATAGAAGTGTTCTCCCGGGCAGCCGCTCATTCCAATATCATTTATATGATATGGATATTTATTCTTGCCGGAGCGTTTTCATCAGTGGCGAAAGAAATAGGAGCGGTTACGGCCACAGTTTCTTTAGCGGTTAACAATCTGCCGTCAGTCGCCATCGTTCCGGGACTGTTTGCTACCGCATGTTTTATTTCGCTTGCAGTCGGAACATCCGTCGGGACTGTTGTCGCTCTTGCTCCGCTGGCTGTCGAGATAGCAACATTGGGAGGCGGAGACGTCGCATATCTTATAGCCGTTGTTCTCGGAGGTGCCTTCTTCGGCGATAATCTTTCGTTTATCTCGGACACTACGATTGCAGCAACCCGCTCGCAAGGCTGCGACATGGCCGATAAGTTCCGTACAAACCTTTGGATTGCGGTTCCGGCGGCGATAATGACTCTTGGCTTATATCTGTCTATGGATGTATCTGTTTCGTCGGTAGCAATTAACGAAGAAGCTCCTTCATGGCTCATAATCCCTTATTTACTCGTCATTGTGTCGGCGATCGCTCGTATCAACGTCACTATAGTCTTATCACTCGGTATTGTGTCTGCCATACTCTGCGGTGTCGTGAAAGGTTTACCGATTCTGACTCTTATGGGTTTTATGGGAGCCGGGATCGATTCGATGGGCGACCTGATAATCATTACGCTTTTATCCGCCGGAATGCTCGGAATCGTTAAAGCACTCGGCGGTATCAACTGGGTACTTTCGATTCTTACAAGCCGCCTGAACGGTCGTCGCGGTGCTCAGGGTGTGATCGCTGTTCTGGTCGGCATTGTAAACATGTGTACGGCAAACAATACTGTCGCTATCATCACTGTCGGCTCGCTCTCTCGGGACATCTCACGGCGTTTCGGAATCAGTGCGCGGAAGACAGCGTCGTTGCTCGATACGTGTTCTTGCATAGTGCAATGTCTTATTCCCTACGGGGCTCAGACACTGCTTGCCACATCGTTGGCGGGCGTTTCACCCGCGGCCCCGTTTGCCTATCTTTTTTATCCATTCTTTCTGATTCTTATGGTGACGCTTTCTATCATTTTTGATTTCCCGAGGTATAGTAAGTCTGAATAATACGAATTGTTTGGTCGGTTATCAATAAAAAGCAAGAGCGCGTGAGGTTCGAATCCCACGCGCTCTTACTTAATTGCAACCTATATCAGCCGCCGAAGTTATCATAGTGGATAGACTTTTCGTCGACTCCGAGATTATAGAGCATATCGTTTACGGCTTTGCTCATCGGGCCCGGGCCACACATGTAGTATTCGATATCTTCAGGATTTTCGTGATTTTTGAGATAAGTGTCATAAATGACCTGATGAACGAATCCGGGTGTATATTTCACGCCTGCTGCGTCTGCCGCCGGGTCCGGACGGTCGAGAGCAAGGTGGAAATGGAAATTGGGGAACTCTTTTTCGAGTTTCAGGAAATCATCGAGATAGAACACCTCGTTGAGCGCGCGGGCACCATAGAAATAATGCATTTCGCGATCGGTCGTTTTCAGAGTCTTGGTCATGTGCATGATCTGGGCGCGGAGAGGAGCCATACCGGCGCCACCGCCGATCCACATCATCTCAGCCTTAGAGTCGAAAATCGGATGGAAATCTCCGTAAGGACCACTCATTCTGACTTTGTCACCGGGCTTAAGCGAGAAAATATAGCTTGATGCTATGCCGGGCATGACATCCTGGAACCCGACTTCGGGTTTGGGTTTGAAGGGTGGGGTGGCGATGCGGACTGTCAGCATGATTCTATCGCCTTCGGCCGGATAATTAGCCATTGAATACGCGCGGACAGTGGTCTCTTTGTTTTCGCATTTCAGGGTGAAAAGTCCGAATTTTTCCCATGACGGGAGATATTCTTCTCCGATAAGAGCCTTGTCAATATCCTTGTCATAGTCCATTTTGAATGGAGGAATCTTGATCTGGGCGTATGAACCGGGTATGAAATCCATGTGTTCTCCGGCGGGAAGGGCGACTATGAATTCTTTGATGAAGGTCGCTACATTCCGGTTAGAGATAACCTCACATTCCCATTCCTTCACACTGAGGACAGATGCGGGAACATTTATCGCCATGTCTTCCTTTACTTTAACCTGACAACCCAGACGCCATCCGTCCTTAATCTCTCGGCGGGTGAAATGAACGGCCTCGGTCGGAAGAATTTCTCCACCTCCCGATGTGACCTGAACGCGGCACTGACCACAGCTGCCTTTACCGCCACATGCCGACGGAAGGAAAACATCTTTGTTGGCAAGCCCCGAAAGCAGTGAGGATCCGCCTTCCACGGGAATATCGGTCTCGTTGTTGATGCTGACAGTCACTTCTCCACTTTTCACCAGAAAATGTTTGGCGATCAGCAGTACAATGACCAGAATAAGTGTGATTCCGAGAAATATCAGCACGCTCGACCAGACGGTCAGACTCATGACCGAGGACGCGCATATATAATTTAATGATACCATTTCTAAGTACAGTTTTTCTAATTGACTTGGGGTTCAACGTCAGATTTTAATTCCGAGGAAGCTCATGAAAGCAATTCCCATAAGGGCTGTCAGAATAAATGTTATGCCGATTCCGCGCAAGGGCCGGGGGATATTTGAGTGATTCGCCAGCCGCTCGCGGATTGCTGCAACCGCCACGATGGCAAGCATCCAGCCTATACCCCAACCGGCACCGGCAAAGATAGCCGTTCCTACATTCGGGAAATCGCGCTGTTCCATAAACAGTGACCCACCGAGAATAGCACAGTTAACAGCGATCAGCGGGAGGAATATACCCAGAGAAGAGTAGAGCGCGGGCGAATATTTTTCAACTGCCATTTCTACGAGCTGAGTCATAGAAGCGATTACAGCGATAAACATAATCAGAGAAAGGAATGACAGATCAACTTCGGCAAATTCCGGACCGAGCCATGAAAGAGCACCGGCTTTCAGAATGTATTCTTCGAGAAGATAGTTGATCGGAAGCGTGATGGTGAGCATGAAGGTGACTGCCACACCGAGTCCGAAAGCCGTTTTGACGTTTTTACTTACGGCCAGAAACGAACACATGCCCAGGAAGTAGGCGAAAATCATGTTGTCGACGAATATCGACCTGATAAATATATTGAATTCTTCCATTTTTTACTGTGTTTAATTGTTTTGGATGGGTGTGATAAATCAGTCTTCCTGAAGGTCTTTATTGTGTGAGCGGTGAATCCAGATGATACAAGCCACGACGATGAGAGCCATCGGAGGCAGAATCATCAGACCGTTGTTGACATAGCCGGCTTCATAGAACGATTCGGGAACAACCTGAAAGCCGAGTAATGTTCCGCTACCAAGAAGTTCTCTGAAGAAACCGACAATCACAAGAATAATCCCATAGCCGATTCCGTTTCCGACTCCGTCAAGAAAAGAAGGCCACGGTTTGTTACTCATCGCGAACGCTTCGAGTCGGCCCATCAGAATACAGTTAGTTATAATCAGGCCGATAAATACTGACAGCTGTTTGCTGACATCGTAGGCATAGGCCATCAGCAACTGATTGACGACCACAACGAGTGCAGCCACAACAACCAGTTGTACTATGATTCGTATGTTGGTAGGAATTGTGCTTCTTATCAAGGAGATAATTACATTTGAAAATGCGAGTACCGCTATTACCGACAGACCCATTACGATAGCCGGTTCGAGTTTGGCGGTGACTGCAAGCACCGAGCAGATGCCGAGGATCTGGACAATTACAGGATTGTCTTTGGAAAACGGGCTGAAAAATATAGCTTTATTATTGGTCTTACTCATGACTGGTGCGCTTATTTGTTATGAAGTGTTTCAAGATATGCTTCGTAGGGCTTGAGACAATCGGTAAGCATCTGGCTTACACCCTTACTTGTGATCGTGCCACCCGAAACCGCGTCGACATAGTCTTCGCCGTTGGGCGCTTTTTGACCGCGCTTAACCACCGCAACCGGCAGAAATTCGTTGTTTTTAAACATCTGTTTTCCGTCAAACTGGTCACTGAAAGCGGGTTTTTCAATCTCGGCGCCGAGCCCGGGAGTTTCACCCTGATGAGCGAAATATGCTCCATAGATTGTAGAGCCGTCACTGTCGAGGGCGATGTAACCCCAGATTGGACCCCACAGACCCGCACCATATACCGGGAGGATATATTTTGTTCCTTTTTCGCCAAGGTCACATATATAGACCGGAAGCTGACGTTTGGCGGGGTTCTTTTCTTTTGACATAGCGGCGACGTTGACGGCAAAAGCGTCGTCACCGATTGTCTTTCCCTCGCTGTTCACAACAATTTGATTAGTGATCAGCTCTTCAAATTTTGCTTTGACATCTTTGTCGGTTGTTGCGACGTGAACCGAGGCAAGAATCTGTTTCATTTTGTCGGCATCGGCGTTCTCCTGCTGTTTCTCCTTGAGTGACATTGAAGTCACGGCGAGAAGTGTGCCGACAATCGCTACCAGTACAATTATGTAGATGATAGTGTATGTATTACTTTGCTTTTTCATCACTCGAGATTTTTTGCAATCGTTCGTTTCAGACGACGTTTTACGTTCACTTGTACTACACACCAGTCAATCAGAGGTGCAAATGCGTTCATAAGCAGAATCGCAAGCATCGCGCCTTCCGGATAACCGTTATTGTAGGTCCTGATTATAATGGCGATTACACCGATCAGAATACCATATATCCATTTGCCTGTCTTTGTTCGCGCCGCGGTGACGGGATCGGTAGCCATGAAGACTGCTCCAAAGGCAAGACCGCCATAGAGGAACTGGTCAAACGGCGTCAGATATGAGTTGGGGTAGGTAGGAGTCGCGAAGCAGTTGGCGATGGCAGACATCCCTACTGCGCCAATGACAACCGCCACAATGATGCGCCAGTCGACGATACGGGTAAAAAGCAGAAATGCAGCTCCGATCGCTATGCAAATCAGCGATGTCTCGCCGAATGATCCGGGAATGAGCCCCAGGATTGCATCCCAGGTCGAAACAGGCTCGCCGTTAACACCGGTGACAACGAAATTTTCGGTCGAAGAGGTGGATATCTGACCCAGGGGAGTTGCCGAAGTAAATCCGTCGGCAACTGCCGGTCCGAAACCGAAGGCTTTTCCTGACGGAATGAAAGCCGAGTCTCCCGACATATTGGCCGGATATGCGAAAAAGAGGAAGGCGCGTGTAACAAGTGCGACGTTAAAGACATTGTAGCCTGTCCCTCCAAAAACTTCTTTAGCGAAAATGACAGCGAAAGCGGTTGCCACGGCGACCATCCAAAGCGGAGTCTCGACGGGCAGTATCATGGGAATCAGAATACCGCTGACAAGAAAACCTTCCTGAATCTCTTCGCCGCGAATCTGTGCAACGGTAAACTCGATGCCGAGTCCCACAAGATAAGTCACCACCACGAGCGGCAGCACTTTCAGAAAACCGTAGAAAAGAAGCGAGAAAAACGGGAAAGTCGTTTCTCCGGCCGCGAGCCAGTGCTGGTAGCCCGTATTATACATTCCGAAGATGAAGCACGGCATCAGGGCAATAATGACCGTCGTCATGATTCGTTTTGAATCAAGAGCATCGTGGATATGGGTCATACCGGGCTTCGATGTTTCCTTCGAACTGAAAAGGAAAGATTCGATGCCTTCGAAGACCGAATGAAATGCTCCGAACCTGCCGCCTCGCTCAAACGATGGGCGCGCGCGGTCGAGAAGCTTTCTGAGTGATTTCATTTTATTGTTTTGATTTGTCTGATTGGTAAGATGGGTAGTATAGGTTTTTCTCAATCGATCTGTTTCTGAAAGATTTTATTCGAGTTCTTTCCTCAGATAATCGAGTCCGGATCTGACGATGGCCTGAAGCGGTTGCTTGGACGAATCGAGCGCTTCGGCTAAAGCGAAGTCTTCGGGCGCGATTTCATAGATGCCGAGTCGTTCCATGCTGTCGATATCCTTGGCTTTGATAGCCTTTATGAGATATTCGCCATAAATGTCCATCGGCAGGACGCGATCGTATTCGCCCGACATTATTATTGCCCGACGGCCGCCGTTGATTCTTGCATCGGGATTGAACAGACGGTGGAGGAAACGGCCCGGGAAAGTTTGACTGACACTCATCTTTTTGGGCGACAGGGATGCCCAACCCATAAATTCGTCAATATCGTCACCTTCGGGAATAACGGTTATCTGGGTATAAGGGAATCTCAGATAACCGTCCATGTTTACGCGTTTTCCGGTGAGAACATTACCTGAAATTATGCGGATATTGCACCCTTTGTCATCAACTCGTCCGTTAAGAAGTTCGCTGATGGGTGCGCCTACACTCGTACGGACAAGCCCGCGAGACGAAATGCATGAGCCTGTGATTGCGACCGTCGTGGACGAATCAATCTGCCTGTTTTTGAGCAAACGGCCGATACGGATCATGGTGTTGACAGTCATTGTCCAAACCACGTCGCCTTTGGAAACCGGGGCAATGTTTGCAGCCTGTACACCGGGCAGACCGGCAGGGTGGGGACCTCTGACGATAACCGTCTCCACTCCCTTAAGATCAGGAATCAATGAGCTTGAACGACGCGAAAGATAAACTTTTTCGGTCGCGATGACATTGAGCATGTCGGCTGCCAGTTGAAGGCTTTCGCCATCTTCAACCGCCCACACCGGGTCGACAGCAAGGGGAGCCGAGTCGAAGCCTGAAATGAAAATGTTCCGCGGTCTCACATCGGGAGAGGGAACGATGTCGTATGGACGCTGTCGGATGAGCGCCAACATTCCCGAAGTACATAAAAGTGCGATTCCTTCTTCAGGTGACCGATAGGTTACGTCAAAAATTCGATATTGGTCCGCCGTGTCGCGTTTGATGATGATTCGGTCGATATGCCGGCGTTCGCCGCGTTCAACAGCCTCAATGGTTCCGCAAAGAGGTGATGAGACTTTGACTTCTAGATGTTTTTTGTCAAATAAAATTGGATCGCCATACATGACATGGTCTCCCGGTTTTACGGCGAGTTTAGGCTCGAAACCATCGAAATCGTCGGGATAGACCGCCACCCTGTCGGCTCGGACGGTTTCCGGACTCAGGTCGGTAACAGTTCCTTCCAACGGAAGATCACAGCCTTTTTTGATAGTTATTTCCATGCTTTTCTTTTGACCATACAGTTATCCGGTTGAACCGGCACCTGTATGTCTGCTTAAGATGTTTTAAGGATATAGGAATACAAGGGTTAGTTTTCTGTGCTGCGGGTCATTTGACGCCTGCTCGATCGGCTGTTTGGAGCTGGGCCAGCTGAAAGAAAAGCCATCGGTCGGAAGTCTAATGACGGACAAAGGTAATAATTAATTCCGGATAATCGGCTATTATCGGCCGAAAATCTAAATAATATACGAAAACATATATTAATAGTGGCTGTCAATACTCTATTTAAATCTTCCCATGATGAGAATATTTATGCAATCTTTTGAAAAAGATGATGCAAAAGTCATAAAAATACTGAAACACGGCTTGTGGCCTCAAAAAAAGTCCCAAATAATTTTGTAGGTTAAAAACAAAAATATAATTTTGCGTAGAATTTTGTCCACGGACAATATTCGCGCGAGTAAATCAATTTGTTCTCCCAATGCATGACTCCATAGGCGGATTGCGTTTGCGGCATGTAGTAAAACCCTTGATCAACCCATTGGAAAATTGACTATGGGCCTGAATCTAAAGAACTTAATAACCACACATTGAACTATTAACAAACTTATTAATAATCTAAACCAATTCTTTTAATTAATCAACACAATCATTATGGAAGCTCAAAAGCCCAATGTAGCACCCGCTGCAAAGCCCGCTAAGGCCAAATCCAACGCCCCCGGCATCAAAAACGCCTCGTGGGTAATCATCATCTGCGCTATCTGCTGCGTATGTCTCTTCGTTTTCTGGTTCGGTGACAGCAGTCACTTCGACGAAGAAGGCCACCCGCAGGACATCTGGGGTACCATCTATAAAGGTGGTGTCATCGTGCCTATTCTTCAGACCCTCTTCCTTACCGTTATCGTTCTCGCTGTTGAACGTTGGTTCGCTCTCCGTTCTGCTAAAGGTAAAGGTAACATCGCTAAATTTGTTGCCGGTGTGAAAGCTTGCCTCCAGAAAAAC
>CAYVXC010000042.1:0-13939 GCA_964454925.1 uncultured Bacteroides sp. | reverse complement strand
GGCAAAGGGACAACGTTATATCGTAATTTTAATAAAACTTTTACCGATCAACTTAATAGTGACGCGACTCGTCGGGTTATTGACATCGATATGGTTCTCGAACCGTTTTCAGGTGGAATAGCCTTGACTTTGACCGATTCCCGCGGTGTATCGGTCACCACCATTCTTGAAGGGAATTTTGAGCAGGCCCGTTCTCCCCAGGAAGGGCCCAGGCGACGTATCCTTGAGCGACTTGGTGACACAATCTATTCGCTTCGAAATCTTGAAGATCGGGCCGGATCGCTATTTATTCCTGCATCTTCACTTACAGACTTTCGGCGACGGGCAATCGAAATGCTCGATCACGCGGCGGCTGCAACTCAACCTATTAACTTGCGCCGAAAGAAAGATGCATCGCTTTCTTCTGTTAAGATTCATCCCACAAACGTTTCCAATAGTCTCGCCGAAATATTTTACACGAAACGCGGCTTGACGGAATTCGACCGCGCGATCGAAACACTTCCACGTTCGGAAACCAACAAAGATGAGGTGAGAGTCATGACAACTCGCTATTGTCTCCGGCGCGAACTCGGGGCATGTTTGAAAAGCACGAACGGATCAAAATATCCCACGCCATTATACCTCCGTCCCGTTTCCGGGCGGGCACGGACAATGAGACTCGATTTCGATTGTAAGAAATGTGAAATGAACGTTTACGCGCTCCCGGTTACCGACGGACCGAAGCGCTGAATGCATTTTTGACAACCGATGTCGGGGAAACGGTGGGAGAAGAGGGTTGAGTCTGAGTTACACTGACCCCAACCGGCTCTTCAGGTGCCACAGGCTCGGTCACTCTGACAGGTTCGACAACTACCGAAGTCACAGGTTCTTCTGCCAACGCTATTTCCGTCTTTGGCACAACGGTTTTTTCGGACTGTTTGGGTGATACTTTTTCCATTGCCAAATTGTCCTTTTCGGGCTCACGTTCAGCGGGTACAATCACAGGAACCTTGATCGGTTTCTTCGAACGCCGTGGCGGAACGGCCTGAGCGATGGCCGGTACACGACCGGCTCCAACATAATGCTCGATGTAGTAGTTCTGGCTCAATGAGCTTTCGATCACCCCTTTAGAACTCGACGCGTGAATCATTGTTCCATCACCGATATATAATCCGACATGAGCTATCTTGCCGCCTGATTTTTTTGATGAAAAGAAAACCAGGTCACCGACTTCGAGTTCGTCACGGTCGAGATATTCACAATAATCATTCTGTGCGCTTGAATTCCGGGGAATGTCAATCCCTGTGACAGTCTTGTATACCTCCATTACAAAACCTGAACAATCGGTTCCCTGACGTGACTTGCCACCGTAGGAATACGGAGTCCCAATCCATGTCCTCGCCTCGTTGACAAGAGCCGAAGCCACATCATTGGTCGCCTTTTTTCCATGATGACCGGATTTTGTTTTTTTAGTCTGCGATGTCGGGTTAGGTTTCTTATTATTGTCTACTCTTACACGGGCATCTGAACCGCGGACCGTTGTCGAACGGGACGAGCCGCACGATCCGAGGGTCGCTGACATTAATATCGCCAGGCAAAACAGGATTAGTTTCAGAGGTTTAGACATCATGAGTGCAAATTTAGTTTTTTTTCTTGAAACATCCAACACTTTTTTACACGCATAAACAGAATTTTAACACTTCTATCCGGCAATGATTACAGAATCGGCCCGCGATGAACCTCTCACCACGGGCCGACAGACACTTAGATAGATATATTGCTACTTACGTCTTACTTATTTTACGAGTACTTTGGTAACGTTGTTACCCTGACGACGGATAACGAGGGTACCGGCAGCGGGTGCGTTGACACGAACACCCTGAAGGTTGAAGTATTCAACAGGAGCGTTTTCGTCAGCAACTTTGATGTTATCAACACCACTGAGATCAGCGTTGAACGTGAACTTAGCTTTCATAGCTTCTGCACGACCGTTCCAAGTGTACATTTTATCCTGTGCATCGGGATAATTGAAACGACAGTTGGGAATATCAATGACAGATTTACCATCAACTGTTTTCATAGTCGACCATTCGGTAATGTCTGTAAGTGCGGCCTGGATAGTAGCTTTGTCATAACCGCGATACACATAGAAAGCTTCTAGATTCATACAATAAACGCGACTCGCACCATTAGAGAAGCCTGAATATACACCGGGTAATACAAGAACAAATTCGGGGTCAGTTATATCCAATACAATATAACCGGATTCACAAGTAGTCAAGGGGAAGCCTGAAGCCTGAAGATAGGGATTTTCAATCAAGATAAGACTGGGGTCCTCATTATTCTTAGCTACCTTTACAGTCAAGGGATATTCATTAGCATCAAGAAATACTTGCTCACCATCAACATTTTTATAAACGATAGGCATAACCCAACCGTCAATCATTGTAGCGGTAGTAAACTCAGTCCATTCTGAAAGATCGATGCCGTCGTCCGGAGTTTCATAAATAAGAAATTTGTTCTTATATGTAAGTTTCCACCATCCGAGTGATTCGTTATTATAATCACCGATAGCAAAAATACACATTTCGGGGAAGGTAAAGGTAGTACCTGAGATGGTAGCTACAACACTTTCAACATCAGTCGCTCCGGCGAGTAACTGACCTTCATCGTCAGCGGCCTTAAAGTAGAAATAGTTTTTATCTCCATAGCTATCAGCTCCGAGATCTTGTTTGTTAGCTACGGTAAGAGTTCCGGCAGCGAGGTCAACTTTGCCTTTTACAGGAACTGTGATCCCGGTTCCGGCAGCTACCAAACCTTCGATAGCAACTTCGCCTGTGGCTGCATCGAGAACTTTAATCGTAACTACCCCAGTCTTTGCGCCGGAATCACCGTTTAAAAGGCCTGTGTATGACCAGTCGTAATCACCGGCTACATCTGCGATAGTCTTGAAGTCAACTGCATTAGCAGAAAGAGCAGTTACAGGAAGTGCAGGAATTTCTAAAACAGCTTTAGCGGACTTTGAAAACGGAACTGCCTGCTGGCGGGTGTTGGCGGCGGCGGTCAGAGTGACGGCGGCGGCCATTGCAAAGGTGTAAAGTTTTTTCATAAATGGAAACCTTTAATTAGTAATTGGATTAATTTTTGTCTAATGTAAGAGACTGATGATTTTTCAATCTTTGTTTGCAAGTTTGATTTGGCAAAGTAACAACAATTTTCTCACATAGACAAATTTTGAGATGATTTTTTCTATCAAAACCGCCTTTTTGACAAAATTCTGTGTTTACATCTTTAAATCCATCGTCCGACATTAGTAAAAGCGGACTATCAAAGTTATTTCTGACAGTCCGCTTTCATTTTGTCACCTCATATATTTTAAATTGAGTCCTCAGCTTTATCTGTAGCCGAAGTTGTTGATGTCACATTGGTGTCTATTCCTGACGGTGGAGGCGTTTTGAACAGTTTGCTGAGATATTTTTCCTGAATGGTCTGCATCAATTCATAGAAGTTTGGTACAAACAGGGTTCCGATAATAGCGTTGACAGCCATACCGAATACTACCGCAGTTCCGAGTGAAAGACGGCTGGCAGCGCCTGCACCGGTTGCGAAGAGCATGGGCATCACACCGAATACGAATGCCAACGCAGTCATCATGATCGGGCGGAAACGTATTTTGCCTGCGTCGACCGCAGCCTGACGTATAGGTGCACCGGCTTTGCGGAAGTCGACCGCATATTCGACAATCAGAATCGCATTCTTGGCCGCCATTCCGAGCAGAAGGATAATACCGACCTGAGTATAGATACTGACGCTTTGTCCGAGGAAAATACATCCGAGAATTGTACCGAGGATAGCTGTCGGGGTCGTGATGACCACGGCAATCGGACTGGTCCACGATTCGTATTGAGCGGCGAGAACGAGAATAGTAAGGACAATGGCAAAAATCATTACCGCCGTGATCGTCGTCCCGGCCTGGGTCTCCTGATAGGCTTCGCCTGTCCAGGCGTATGAGAAATTCTTACCTGCAACTTTTTGCAGAATCTCTTCCATAGCCTGAATACCTTCCGACGAACTGACTCCTTTTGCAGGAGTGCCGGTTACAGACGCCGTGTTATACATATTATATCGGCTGACGGTTGACTGACCCATTGACGGTTCGACCGTGGCGAACGATCCGAAGGGAACCATGTCGCCGTTGGCATTCCGTACGCTGAGATTCAGAACGTCAGAGGCCTGTGAGCGGGCATCGCTTTCGGCACCGATCTTGACTTCATAAACGCGCCCGAATTCAACAAAATCGTTGACGTATGAACCACCCATAAATGCAGCCAGAGTGGAGTAGACCGATTCGAGAGTGAGATTCTCAAGTTTCACTTTGTCACGGTCAATCTTAATCGAATACTGGGGGACCTCACCCTCATACATTGACGTCACCGATGCCAGACGGGGATCCTTAGCCGCCTCTTCCTGAAAATCCTGAATCACCCGCTTCATTTCAGATGCACCCAAGTTATTGATGTCAAGTAACTGCATCTGGCTACCCGACGTCATTCCGAGACCGGGAATTGCGGGCGGATTTATCGAGAAGATGATTGCTTCCTGGATATCGGCAGTCTTTTTGTTGACCTGCTCGATGATAGCTTCGACCGATTCGTCTTTGCCACGTTCTTTCCAGGGTTTCAGCACTACAAACGCCGAACCCATGTTGCTTGAATTTCCACCACCGACAAACGACTGGCCCGAAACCGTCAGAACGTTTTCAACGCCTGAAATAGACTTGATGTCATCGGTCAGTCGGCTGAGAACGCTGTCTGTGCGTTCGAGCGAGGCACCGGTCGGAAGTTGGACAGAAGTCATGAAATAGCCCATGTCTTCCTGTGGAATATAACTGGTAGGCCATTTAACGAAGCCCCAGAAGGCTGCGAAAATGATAGCAGCGAAAACAACCAGATATACGAACGGATGACGAAGCATGTGACTTGTAACGCTTACATAACCGTTCAGCGTTTTGTCAAAGCCCTTGTTAAACCAACGGTAGAAGAAGAATTTGGCAGGTTTACGCGGAGTCAGGAAGAGAGCACACATAGCCGGAGTGAATGTAAGCGCATTAAATCCTGAGAACGCCGTCGAGACAGCGATTGTCAACGCGAACTGTTTGTAGAGTTCGCCTGTGATGCCCGAAATGAAGGCTGTTGGAATGAATACCGACAGAAGGACAAGAACTTCGCCCACAACCGGACCCTGCAGTTCAACCATCGCGTGTTCAGCAGCCTGGCGCCGGTTCAGTTTACCCTCGTCGAGGAGTCGCGCACAATCCTCGACCACCACTATCGCATCGTCGACCACAATCGCTATCGCGAGAACCATGCCGAAGAGCGTAAGTGTATTAATCGTGAACCCAAGTAGCTTCATGACCGCGAAAGTCGCTATGAGAGAGACGGGGATAGTCAGCATCGGGATTATCACCGCACGCCAGTTCTGAAGGAAAATCAGAATGACAATCATCACAATCAGAGCCGTTTCAAGCAGAGTGACGAGAACTTCGTCAATCGAAGCGGTAACGAACTCGGTCGAGTCCATTACAATTTCATAATGAATACCTTCCGGGAAGTAGTCCGAAAGTTCCTGGAGCCGCTTTTCTACACGTTTGGCAACTTCGAGGGCATTGGCGCCCGGAAGCTGCTGAACCGCGATCAGAGCCGCGTCCTTTCCTGTCACGCGCGATGTCTGTCCGTATGTTTCGGCTCCGAGATCAACGGTCGCCACATCCGACAGTCTCAGCATCGAGCCGTCAGGATTTGCCCTAAGAACGATATTGGCAAATTCGGTTGGCGATGTCAGACGTCCACGGCTGGTCAGGGTATATTCAAATTGACCCTCGGAGGGTGCCGGAGGAGCTCCGACGCTACCGGCTGACACCGCCATATTCTGGCTTTCAATCATCGAGACCACGTCAGCAGGAGTCAGACCACGCAGACGCATTTTACCCGGGTCAAGCCATATTCGCATACTGTATTGTCCCGCTCCGAAAGCCGAGACACCGCCAACACCGTCAATTCGCGAAAGTTCGTCGACAAGATTCAGCTTGGCGTAGTTGGTGAGATAGAGAGCGTCGTAACGTTCCGGGTTATCAGTCTCGAGCGCGGCAAAGAGAACTATATTAGATGATTCCGAAGTCACCGATACGCCCTGCTGTTTCACCGAAGAAGGAAGTGAAGCCTCAGCGAGCGAAATGCGATTCTGAACCTTAACGGTTGCCATATCAAGGTCCGTGCCGGTTTCGAACGTCACCGTCAGGCTATAGGAACCGTCACTGTTCGAATTTGACGACATATACATCATGCCTTCAACTCCATTGACTTGCTCTTCGATAGGCACACCGACTGTCTCGGCAACGGTTTCGGCGTCGGCTCCGGGATAGACGGCATTGACCATCACAGTCGGGGGCGTGATATCCGGGAACTGAGCCACCGGCAGCGACTCAACAGTCACGAGACCGACAATTACCATCAGAATCGCAAGTACAGTGGCGAAGATGGGACGGTCGATAAAGAATTTGGAAAACATAGCTGTGTCTTTGAGTCTGGTTTTACTTGTTTGTCAACACCGGTTTAACAGTCATCCCGTCGCGGACTTTAAGAAGCGCTTTGGTGACATATCGGTCGCCGGGCTTGAGACCTGAGGTTATCAGGCGCATAGTCGGAGAAACAAGTTCACCGGTCTGCACAGGTGTATAGACTACCTTATCGTTACTGTCCACAACATAAACATAGTTCCCTAACTGATCTTTCGCGATAGCCGCATCTTCAATCATTATCGCGTCGGGAACTATGCGGTCAGGAAGTTCGATCGTACCAACCATACCCGAGCGTAATTCTCCCCAGGTATTCTGGATGTGAGCCTGAACGTTAATCTGGCCGGTCGACATGTTGACAGCAGGGGCAAGATAAGAAAGGTCGGCTGTATATTCGTGGGGAAGGGTATCACCGAAATTAACCGGAATATGCTTAAGATCAGCCTTCAGCATCCGCGAATCGTTGTTTACCAGTTTTTTCAGTTCTGCTTCGTCGATAGCGAACTGAACCGTCACGATGTCATCCTCATAGATTTTCCCAAGTGTGACAGGCGAACCCGAACCGGCAAGAAATGCGCCGGGGTTATAAGGGCTGTTCGATACGTGTCCGTCGAACGGGGCGCGCACCGTGCAATAGCTCAGCATAGTGCGGGCTGACGACAGCGAAGCCTGCGCGTTTGCGATCGCGGCTTTGGCCGTTTCCATATTTGATTTGGCCTGAATGACCTCCATCTGGCTGACAGCATCGCTTTCAAGAGCTTTTTTCATAGCCTCATAATTGCGTGAAGCATAGTCATAGGTCGCCTTAGCGGTTTCAAGCGCCGCGGCAGCCTGATTAACCGCATCGGCATAGCGCGTCGACTCGATGTTGAACAGAACAGTTCCTTTTTTTACGAAGTCGCCCGCGTTATAGGGCGCTGAAAGAAGATAGCCGTCCACGCGGGCTACCAAATCGACCTCCATGTTAGCCGACAGGAAACACGGATAACTTTTGTGAATAGTGACAGTGTCGGTGACCGGGAGAGCGACATCGATAGACTGGATCGCTTCTGCGGTTTTATCTTCGGTCTTTTTGTCAGAACCTGAACAAGAGACAAACGCGAGGGCGACAACCGGGAAAAGGAGAATATGGCTGGATTTCATAAGTGTATGATTATTTATCGGTTATTAGTTTCGAAGGTCTGAATCGCTCCATCCGCCGCCAAGCGCGCGGTAAAGATCTATAAGAGCCGTAAGAGCCCGACCTTGAGCCTGAATCAGAGTATTTTGATTTTCAAGATATGACATCTGGGCGTTTGCAACGTTGAGGAACGCCGTCAGACCGTTTTTATACTGGTCGATTGAAAGACGGTCATAATCGCGGCTGGAACTTACAAGATCATCGAGGAGACGGATGTATTTAAGCGTCGCAAAATAGGTTGAGAGTGCGTTGTCTGTTTCCTGAAAAGCCGTCAGAACAGTCAGATTGTAATTATCAATCGCCAATTCCATCTGTTTACGTGCTGATGTAATATTGTATTTACGGGCCATGCCGTCAAAGACTGTCCACGAAAGAGTCGGCACCACGCTATAGGTAAACGCGTTATGATTACCGATATCTCCGAGCGAATGAGCCTGGGTTCCGACCGAACCTTCGATTGTAAGGCGCGGGAGCCAGTCTTTTTTGGCGATACCCAACGCGGTCGCTTCGACACCTATCTGTTCTTCGGCCTGGACTACATCAGGACGACGACGAAGCAGATCGGCCGGGACACCGGCAGCAACCATCTGGATATAACCGGGGAGAGGACGCGGCGATTCCAATAGCGGGTAAAGTTCGTCGGGAGCTTCACCGAGTAGCACCGCGATAGCATTGATCTGAGTGTGTACCGTATTTTCGAGCATAGGAACCATCGCTACCGTGTTATAGTAAACAACACGTGCCTGGTCAACATCGAGCATCGAAGCAAGCCCGGCTTCAAAACGTGCTTCAGCGATTTTCAGCACTTTCGACTGGCTCTGAGAGTGAATTCGGGCGACATCAAGCTGTGCCTGGCTGACACGAAGGTTGATATAGGCAGTGGCTATCTGGGCTTCGAGCGATACTTTCACTCCGGCACGTTCTGCACGGGAAACCTGTACCGACGCGCGGCGGTTGCGGACCTGCTCCCGAATCCGACCGAATACATCGATTTCCCAACTCATAGACAATGAGCCATTAAAAACTGAGGTTGTTGTTGCTGCTCCACCAGGTGATACAGCTATTCCTGACGCACGTGTCCGGTCGTAACCTACACCGAGATTTAATGTCGGATAATAACCGGCGGAAGCAGAACCCACGGCCGCCTGGGCTATCTCGATACGTTTGGCCGCCATGATGACGTCGGGATTACGCAAAAGACCGACTTCAACGAGCGAATCAAGCAACGGATCTTCAAAACGTTGCCACCAGCGCGCTTCGGCCAGATCGGATGACTGTGCGACGGATGAATACTGACGCCATGAGTCTCCATATTCATTTGTAAGATATGGCGACTCGTATGATGCACCCTGGCGAGCAAGAGGCGACAGAACGGGTACAATGGAATCAGCGGGCTGATCGACAGGAGATTGCGCCGACAGCGACACTGCTGCAAAAAGAGTCTGAATCGTCAGAAACTGACGTAGATACTTCATATTAGAGCAATTTGAAATAGTTAAAACGTTTAAATTCTAACGCCTTCCTATCCCAAAATGTTCGTCAGTCCACGGATTTTACAGGAATTACTGAATCTGTTCAGATAGAGAGTTGATTATGGCAGCGATCTCACGGGCATCGTCGGAAGACGTTGTCGGTGAAACAGGCAAAGATACAATCGTTTCGGCCAACCGGTCCGTAACCGGAAGATTCAAAGACGAATACTCGGCATAGCATGGCTGACGATGAGGGGGAACGGCGTAGTGGATATCGGTTCCTACTCCTTTTTTTGCAAGTTCCTCACGGAAAGCATCCCGATTACTGACCCGGACGACATACTGATGCCACACACTTTCACAGCCGGCATCAAATGGTTTTATCAATCCTGGCAAAGTGATTTCCTCGCCGTAAATCGATGCAAGCCGGCGACGACGCTCTGTCTCTTTGTCGAGGTTCTTCAGTTTCACGTTCAGGATGGCCGCCTGAATAGGGTCAAGCCGCGAATTCAGGCCCTTAAAGATATTATTATAGCGGGTTGCCGAACCATAATTGGCCAGTATCCTGACCGTATCAGCCAGAATTCGGTCATTGGTTGTTACCGCGCCGGCATCGCCCAGAGCTCCGATATTTTTTGTCGGATAGAAACTCATTCCCGAAGCATCTCCGAGGCCCCCGGCCCGACGACCATCGGGTAGACTGGCCCCGATAGCCTGTGCATTATCTTCGACTATAAGCACCCCGCGCTGACGAAGACGGTTCACGACCTCGTCGTTCCATGAAATCCGGCCATAAAGATGAACTGTCATGACAGCCCGAGTACGATCTGTAACCGCTTCCTCAACCCTACTCCAGTCAAGATTCATCGTCGACTCATCGGGTTCGACAAACACCGGGCGGAGTCCACAATCGGAAACTGCAAGCACCGAAGCTATATAGGTATTGGCGGGGATGATGACCTCGTCACCTTCCTTCATTTTACCCAACTCGATATAAGCCCGGAAAATGAGCCTGAGAGCATCGAGACCGTTGGCGGTTCCGACAGCATATTCCACTCCGGTTATTCCTGCAAGCTGTTTTTCGAAAGCTTCATTCTCCGGGCCCCCGATATATCGGCCGCTATCGATTACCCGTATTACTGATGATATAATTTCATCGCGGTCGGCGGCGACAGTATCTTTCAAATCGAGAAAAGGATATTTCATTTTCGTTTTGAAGCGGTTAATTCAAGAAATTTCGAGTAGTCGCGAATATAATCTTCAGCTGAATACTCTGTAGATGTAAGGACCAGACACACGCTACCCGAAGCAAACCGGTCTATGACACGCCAAAGTCCTGAAGGAACATACAAGGCTTTGTATGGGCGGTCGAGGGTCCACCGACGACGTTCAACTCCGTCGTCAAGTTCGACATCGAAAGCCCCGGCTACCGCTATCAGAAGCGAATTGGCCTCGATATGTGAATGACCTCCGCGCTCACTGTCAGTCGGTACGTCATAGAGATAATAAACGCGGCGGATTTCAAACGGATTTGTGCCGTTATTCTCCACCTCCGTAAGCGACCCGAAACCAAATCCGTCGTGGTGACGCGGAAGGTCGATAACTCTGACATCGGAAAGCGATGATGTCGAATGGGAATCAGCCATTGGAGGAACGTTTGTAGTGTTCATAATCACGGATATAATCGTTCTCGTCAAAATTGGTAGACGCAAGAACCAAAGCGACCGAATTTGTCGAAAAATTATCGAGTACGCGCCACGTCATAGGGGGAACAAGAACCGCACGGTAGGCACGGTTGAGATGAAAAGTCTCTTTTCGTCCGTCGGAATATTCAAGAGCGACATCGAACGCGCCCGAAAGAGCTACTATCATTTCCGACGTCGAACGCAAGGCACGTCCATATCTCATAAAATCGCCCGGGACATCGTAAATCCAATAGACACGTTCAATCGGGAACGGACAAGCGCCGGGATGCTGTATGAACGACAGGTTTCCGCGCGGATCGGTAATTCGGGGTACAGCGATAAATCGGTCAGTTGAGTTCTCCATCGGCAAGTCTGATCAAATATCGTCCATAGTCATTTCCAGCCATTGGCTGCGCGAGACGGCGGAGACATTCGCTATCGATGAATCCCCGTCGGTAAGCCACCTCCTCGATTGCTGCAATTTTCAGTCCCTGACGTTTCTGGATCGCCTCGACAAAATTTGCGGCGTCCATCAGTGAATCGACTGTACCGGTGTCGAGCCACGCGAATCCGCGCCCGAAACATTCCACAGCTAATTGCCCCTCGTCAAGATAGTGCCCGTTGACCGAAGTGATCTCAAGTTCTCCGCGTGCCGACGGTTTGACAGCCGCAGCGACATCTACGACGTTGTTGGGATAGAAATAGAGACCGACGACAGCTTTATCGCTTTCGGGCTTCTCGGGTTTCTCGACAATACTGAGCGGATTTCCGGAGGCGTCGAGCGAAACGACGCCATATCGCTCGGGATCGGTGACAGGATAGGCGAAGACGGTTGCAAGACCGTTGGCGGCATTAGTGACCGCCCGTTTCATCATGCCCGTGAATCCCTGGCCATAAAAGATATTATCACCAAGAACAAGACAGACATCGTCATCACCGATGAAATCGCTGCCGAGGATGAAAGCCTGTGCAAGCCCCTCGGGACGGGGTTGTTCAACATAAGAGAATTTCATTCCCAGATGCTCACCCGATCCGAAAAGCCGCTGAAATCCGGAAAGATCGTTTGGTGTCGAAATAATGAGCACCTCGCGAATACCCGCCAACATCAGGACCGAGAGCGGATAATATATCATCGGCTTGTCATAGACCGGCAGAAGCTGTTTCGAAACAGCCAATGTGGTGGGCCACAGCCTCGAGCCGGTTCCCCCGGCGAGAATGATTCCTTTCATGGTCAACGGTTCTTATACATTTTGTCGTAATATTCGCGATATTCGCCCGAAGTCACCGACTCAATCCACTCGGAATTGTCAAGATTCCATTTGACTGTCTGTCTGAGTCCGTCCTCGAACCGTGTCAGCGGAGCCCAACCGAGTTCGGTAGCTGCTTTTGAGGCATCAATGGCATATCGCATGTCGTGACCCGCACGATCACGGACGAAACGAATCAAGTCGTGACGCGGCTCGGTTCCGGTCATTTCGGCAACCAGGTCTACAATCAGCCTTACTATCGAAATATTTTCTTTCTCATTCAATCCGCCGATGTTATATACTTCTCCTACCCGACCGCGACGCAAAACCATGTCGATGGCACGCGCATGGTCTTCGACATAAAGCCAGTCGCGGACGTTCAAGCCCCGGCCATAAACCGGGATCTCTCTTCCTTCGCGCACGTTTTTAATTACTAAAGGAATGAGCTTTTCAGGAAAATGCCACGGGCCGTAATTATTTGAGCATCTCGTGATGTTTACCGGGAGTCCGTAGGTGTCGTAATAGGCCATCACAAGCATGTCAGCCGAGGCTTTTGCGGCCGAATAAGGCGAGCGGGGAGCTATCGGAGTTGATTCGGTGAACATTCCATCACCAAAGGCCGTCACGTCGTCACGCCACCCTACTATAGAAGCGAGTTTATCGGAAAGTTCCACACGTCGGGGCGTTTCGAAATCGCGGGTCAGCGAGCCATAGACTTCATCGGTCGAAATCTGGAGGAACTTCTTGCCGTCAGCTTGTGAGCCATCTCCGGCCAACCAATGTGTTCGGGCCGCATCAAGAAGGGTCTGCGTCCCCATCACGTTAGTTTCAAGGAATAGTCTCGGATTTTCAATCGAACGGTCAACGTGGCTTTCAGCGGCAAAATTCACTACGTAATCCGGATCAAAACTCTCGAAAAGACTGTCAACCAAAGTGCGGTCGTTGATATCCCCTCTTACAAACTTTATTCGACCCGACTCAATTTCCTCGGAAATAGTGGCCAGATTGCCCGCGTAGGTCAACGCATCGAGTACAAGAATTTCAACCTCCCGGTCATACTGAGCCAGAAGGTATTTTACAAAGTTAGCACCGATAAAACCGGCACCACCTGTGATTAAGTATTTTACTCGCTTCATAGACCACGAAGTTACAAATTTTTCCCCAACTCACCAAAACCTATGTAACAGAAACTTCCCGATTCGCGAAACCGAACCGGGAAGTATTTTTTATTTATACTGTCAAATGGACAGCTTTATAGACTTTTGAGATTAGTAGTTCCACTGGCAAGCAACCATTGTCAGGTTGGGGCAAGCCATTGTGCGGAGATCTACGATCTGGTTGAAGCGGCAGTTGATGTAGGTAAGAGCGTTGTCGAACGAAACATCGAGAGTCTGGAGTTCGTTGTTGTTGCAGAGAAGACGCTGGAGGAACGACTGGTTGCTGAGATCGAGTGAAGTCAGGTCGTTATAAGAACAGTCAACGAAAGTCAGTTTGGGACAGTTGCTGACAGAGAGTTCGGTCAGATCGTTGTAAGAGCAAACGAGGTCGAGAAGAGCACCGCAGTCACGCATTCCAAGAGTCTTCATGTTGTTGTCTGAGCAAACGAAAGTCGAGAGCGAGGGCAGATTTGAAACGATCATGTTTGAAATCTGGTTGTCGTCGATATTGAGGTTTGTCAGGTTGGTTACGCCTACGAAAGTAAGGCTGGTAAGTTTGTTGTAACCGGCGTAGAGGTTCTTCAGGTTGGTGCAGTTGTCAACCGAGAGAGCTTCGAGATGGTTACCCTGAACGTTTACAGTTTC
>CAYVXC010000041.1:0-14259 GCA_964454925.1 uncultured Bacteroides sp. | reverse complement strand
TTCTTCAGATTCCGGAGCGCGACAAGAAAATGATCGGTCAGTTCGTCGAACTTGTTCTCACCAATCATTTTTAAAATTTCGAACACATTCAAGCTTTCAATTGTCAGATTGGGGAAAAAGTCATCTGACGTCCTTTTCTGGACGCCGTATACGATATTCATGTAATAAGGTACGGTCGACTGCGGACCCATACCTCCGATAAGTCCTAATTTTCTCACCTTTGAATTAATGGTTGGTTTCATCTACAAATTTAGCAAAACTTTTTCTAACTCCTTCGGCTCGTCGCGCCGGGACTGACAAAATTCGTTCATTATCTGCCATTTTTATCTCCATTGTCCGCTTTTATAATTGATTCTTTCAATCTCTGTCATTGAAAAGGCCTACCTTTACACGACAAAATCAGATTTTTGTTCAATCTCAGACATGAAACATCTTCTTTTCCCAGCTTTAATTCTTGCTTCACTGACACTTTCTTTCACGAGCCGTGCATCAGAACCCGACACGACTCTCTATCGTGAACCCTATCGTCCGCAGTACCATTTTACCCCCGCTCACCGCTGGATCGGGGATCCGTGCGGACTTATAAAGAAAGATGGTGTCTACCGGGCCTATAGCTGGGGAGCATCAGAATCTGAAGACCTCGTTCACTGGACAGAACTCAACGATCACTCAATCATCGGACGCCCCGCTAAGACGTCAGCCTTCACCGGCAGCGTCGCTGTTGATACCGCCGGGACCTTTCCGGCCGGCAATCAGATTGCTGCAATATTCACTCTTTTTGAGGAAGACACTAAAAAGCAGTGTCAGGCCGTAGCATTCAGCCACGACGGTGGAAAAACGTTTGACTATTATGACCGAAATCCCGTCCTTGATCTCTGGAGCACTGAATTTCGCGACCCGACGGTGATCCGCTACGAACCGACAGGCAAATGGGTTATGGCCGTGGCCAAAGCCCTTGAAAAAAAAGTTACCTTCTATCAGTCCGACAATCTGATCGATTGGGAATGGACAAGCGATTTCGGGCCGATGGGCGACAACGAAAGGTCATGGGAATGTCCCGACCTTTTCCAAGTGACAGTCGAGGAAACCGGTGAACGGAAATGGGTGCTTCTTGTGTCAGTCAACTGGGCACGCGAACAATATTTTGTAGGTGATTTCGACGGCCGTGTCTTTACTCCGGACCATCCCTATGCCCTACCCAATTATGTCGATGACGGACTTGACTACTATGCCTCGAGGGTATTTGTCGACTATGACAGCGAAGGGTCCGATCCTGTTACTCTCGGGTGGGTAAACTATTGGGACTACGCACCGGTCGCTCCGTCAAAGTGGGGCAAAGGAGTGTGGTCAATTCCGCGCGTATATACCCTCTACCGAAATGACGAAGGAGAACTCAGGCTTCGCCAGACACCTGTCAAGGCTCTCGAGTCGCTCCGAGGAAAACCCGTGAACATCAAACGGACTTTCGGCCCCGGAACTTTTTCTTTGCCCGATATATCAGCTTTCTCCAACTGCTATGAAATGACTGCCGAACTTTCTCTCCCGAAAGGAGGAACGGCCGGATTCAATCTCTGTACCGGTGGTGGGAGGAAGATTTCGCTGACTTACGATGCCGGTTCCGGGACTCTATTCGTTAACCGGATGAACTGTTCTGACGTCAAGATTGACAAGTTCGACCGAACTTCATGTTCAGTAATTGCCAAACCGGGGCAGACCGACATCTCACTGAGAATATTCGTCGATAAATCAACCGTCGAGGTTTTTGCTAACGACGGACAGAAGGTTCTTACAATGCTGACTTATGCCGCCCCCGACCAAACCGGAATCGAATTCTTTTCACAAAGCGGGAAAACACGAGTGGATATAACAGCTTGGCCACTTTCTCCGATAAGATAAGTAGCTGAAAAGTCGCCAACTGTTAAAGCGGGTTAAAAATACATTATCGTTTAAACCAAACCTGCTTCTCACTTGTCTTATATTCAAACAACGATAAAAACAGCGATGACAAACTCAACAATGAGACAGTCAAAGCTTACGAAATAGGAACAATTGATTAGTTTTTTCATAGGATTAGATTTTTAAGGTTTTACAGAGATTGGAGGTCGTGAGACTACCAATCTTTTTTTATGCCCGTTTTTATCGTTTTTAGGTCAAGGGGCGCATCGTGTTCAAATAGTTTTGATTAACTTTGTAGTGTCCAAATTAGTGTTTGGGCCAAAACCTCGTTTTCATATATTAAATCTGCTCTTATGAAAAAGAAAATCATATATATAGCTTCTCTGATATTTGTCTTGACATCGTGCGGAGCAAAGACACCGGCCGACTATGCCAACGAGTACAATGATCTTGTTTCGTCCCTCGCCACAGCCTCTGACTCCGCCCAACGGAACGAAATTTTCAAAAAAATGTCTGAAGTTCAGATTGATGCCCGTGCCAAATTGAAGAAAGACGAGCTGAAAGAGTTTCTCAGACTCACCGACGATCTGAGCGATGGACAGACAGACGCGAAAACTGAATCAGAGACTGAAAAATGATAAACAATCAATCCCATCCCGTTCGGTTCAGCATCCGCTGGCTATTGGCTGTTGTCGTCCTGACAATCTCGCTGAATCTCGACGCCGCTCCAAAGCATCCTGATCTCAGTACGCTCACACAGATCGAATCCCAGCTCGCCTCAACAACCAACTCGAACGATTCAATTAAGCTTCTATATGATCTTTACGATGTTCTATCCGAGGACATCGGCTTAAAAGACAGCATAATGGAGCGACGAATCAATGCGTTGGAAAAACTTCTGGCTACGGGACGCCGAGCCGGAAACACAACGGTAACTCTCGATGCTATCAGAAATTTGTCGAATATATTTAAAGCAGACAAGGGGAAGCAGTCACGCCTGATGAAAATAACCCGCAGTCTTCCGGAATCTGACGAGCAAAAGGAAACACTCGCGTTTATCCGCCTTACACGAAATATCTGGGGCGCATCCGCCCTCATTGACCGTCCGATAGAAGAACGCACGGAAAATCTCAGACTTGCTCTTCAAGATCACCAGCACTCAATCGACAAAGGAAACAACGATATCTATGACCAGTTCGAAAACCTGCTCAATCTGGTTGTCTACGGAGCCTCGATGCTCCAGCCGGAACAAATAAGCAGTTATCTCAACGAACTTGACTCACTGATTCTTCTGACTCGCTCGTCCGACGCATCACTCGCAAATCTATATTATACCCAGGCGGCTCAGCTCTATTCTCAGATCGAGGAATATGACAAAGCCATCGAGTCAGACCGTCACCTCCTCGACATCATCAGTCAGCTCGAGGAGAAAGCAACCAACATGGGCCGGGATTACAAGAACTACGCTCTGTTCAAGTTCATCATCTATCGCCGCATGTTGTCGAACTATCCGGCTTTGGATCAGGACGAAGTTGACGACCTGTATAAGAAAACTATCGAAATCGGGGAATCACCACGAATAACCAAGCTCCCCCAGTATCAGCTCGATTATGCGCGCGCCATGTATGCCATGGCAAAAAAACAATATGCAAAAGCTATCGAACTTTTCAAACACATGTTCGAAAGTTTCCCTAACTTCAAGAAGAGGCCCGCGATGGTACTTCAATACCTAAAAGCGGCCGAAGCCGTGGGTAACCAAAGTGCGCTTATCGAAGCTCAAAAGTTGTATATCGACGTTCTCAAGACTCAAGCGAAAGTCGCGCTCGACAACGAATATGGACGTCTCGCCATCAACTTCAACCTCGACGCCATCAAACTCAAGAACCGGCAGCTTGAAGACAGAAACAAAATGTTAAAGGCCGAGGCAACCCACAAAGAAGCCATCGAATCTCACCGTTGGACTGTATTTGTCATGTCTACAGCCGGTGGAGCTTTAGCCCTCATTCTCCTGATTGTCATCATCAGCTTCCGCCGTCAGCGAAAACTCAACATGGAGCTTAAAAAGGCCAACGAACGACTGCGTAACGAACGCGACGCAATGCACCAGACTCAGACCGAGCTTACTGTCGCCCGTGACCGCGCGCGCGCCGCTGACCGACAGAAGACCGAGTTCATCCACTCTATCTCCCACGAGGTTTCTGAACCGGTCAAGGCCATTGTCGGCTATACCCAGCTGATAGTGGATGCTATCGAGGGTCCCCGTCGTCAGTATCTGAATCGGTTTATCGAAATCGTCGAGGCCAATACTCTTATTCTACAGCGCCTTGTCAACGATGTGCTCGACGCGGCCGAACTCGAGAACTCGCGTACGACGATCTCGGTCCAGAATGTTTCTGTTAACGCTACCCTCTCACTTCTGGCCGACACCTACCGTCCCAGACTCCCAGAGGAACTGAAACTCATAGTCGAACCGGTTAAGATTATCTCGAACAATCCGAATGACTCCGGCACAATCGACACCGATCCCCAGCGTCTGGAACAGATTCTCAACAACATCCTCAATAACGCCGTCAAGTTTACCGAAAAGGGAGCAATCACGATCGAATCGACCATTGACCGCCCGAATAACCTTTTGACAATCTCGGTGAGTGATACCGGCCCCGGTATTCCTGCCGGCAAGGAGGAAAAATGTTTCGAGCGCTTCGAAAAACTCGGCCGTTACACCCAGGGAACCGGCCTCGGCCTACATGTCAGCCGACTGCTCGCACGGATGCTCGGCGGAGACATCACTGTCGACAAGAGCTATACAAACGGCGCCCGATTTATTGTTTCAATTCCCACCCGTCTTTCCAAAAAGAAATGAAGATCCGCGATATTGACCTCGGCGACAGACCGGTGATGCTTGCTCCGATGGAGGACGTCACCGATGCTTCGTTCCGGCTGATCTGTAAGGAAATGGGCGCGGATATGACTTATACCGAGTTTGTTTCGGCCGATGCCCTTATACGCAACATCGCGGCCACCACCCGTAAACTGGCCATTTCTCCGGCTGAACGGCCGACCGCAATCCAGATCTATGGACGCGAAGTCGGCCCTATGGTTGAAGCTGCCAAAATTGTTGAACAAGCCAGCCCCGACATAATTGATATTAACTTTGGGTGCCCCGTCAAGAAAATTGCCGGGAAAGGAGCCGGAGCCGGATTGTTACGCGACATTCCCAAAATGCTCGAAATTACCCGAGAGGTTGTCAAAGCCGTCAATCTGCCTGTTACCGTCAAAACACGATTAGGCTGGGACCACAATAGCAAAATCATCGTCGATCTCGCCGAACAGCTCCAGGACCAGGGTATAGCGGCCCTGACCGTCCACGGACGGACCCGCTCGCAGATGTACACCGGGGAAGCCGACTGGGACATGATCGCGGCCGTCAAAAACAACCCGCGTCTGCATATACCCGTCATCGGCAACGGCGATATCACTTCTCCCGAACGCCTTGTCGAAGCTTTCAACCGGTCAGGTGTCGACGGAATCATGGTCGGTCGAGCTTCTATCGGAGCTCCCTGGATATTCCACGACATGAAACAGGCTCTCCTCCACGGACTCGGAAATTACGAACCTCTGACACTTGATAAAAAATTTGATCTTCTGAGACGTCAGATCAATGAAAGCATCGAGAAGTCAGACGAATACCGCGGAATCCTTCACATCCGACGCCATCTGGCAGCCTCTCCGCTTTTCAAAGGTATTCCGTCGTTCCGCGAAACCCGAATTGCCATGCTCCGCGCATCTACGGCCGACGAACTCCACTCAATTCTTTCCGACGTCCAAAAAATGATTTCCTGAAATTTACTCTTAACTCTCCATTTCTCACTATGCTAAAAAAAATCTTTTTCTCTGCTTTTGCAGCTGTTTTCGCTTCTCTCTTTGCTCAAGCTTTTGAGCTCAACACCTATGAACTTGATGTAAAGGATTTCGGCGAACTTCAGGTCGTTGATAATCTTAATGTCATTCATCGCTGTAACCCCGATTCAGCAGGTCTGGCTGTTTTTACATGTGAAAAGGACATTGTCCCTCATATCATGTTCACCAACGCGAAAAACAAATTGAAAATTCAGGTTCAGAACGATGACAATGTAGTGCGCTCATTCCCGACCATAACTGTGTATTCTACATATATCCAGTCGGCTGAAAACTCCGGTGACTCGACTCTTGTCGTCGACACACCCGCTCCGGGCGCCGAATTCAAAGCACGTATCCTCGGCAACGGGACCCTCATAGCCAAAGATATCCATTCGACTCAGACCGACGGACGCCTTGATACCGGTCGCGGTCATCTTGTTCTTACCGGTGTTACCCGGACTGCAAAGTTAACGAACATCGGGACCGGTACAATCGAAGCAGGCAATCTTAAATCGGAGAACTGTACAGCCTCTGTTCTCGGCACCGGTTCAATCGACTGTCAGGTATCGAACACCCTGAACATCCGAGGCATGGGAACCGGCAAGGTATATGTCAAAGGGAATCCTACGATAAAGAAACGCGCTATCGGCTCGGTAAAAGCCATTCCGGTTGAGTAAAATCATGTTCTCCGAGCGATGACCGACTCCTCACTGAAGCTGAAAACCGCCCGCACCCTGAAATGGAATCTCATTGACAGGGTTTCAACCCAGGTGCTCTATGCTGTCACAGGCATCGTGCTTGCCCGCGAACTCAGTCAGGAGGCATTCGGTCTTGTTGGCGCGATTCTGGTTTTCCAGACTTTCGCCCTTCTGATGGTCGAGGGAGGTCTGTCCTACGCGCTGATCCAACGCAAAGAGCCGACGCGCCTCGATTATTCGAGCGCCCTCTGGTTCAATGTCGGAATGGCTGCGGTCATTTATGTAATTCTTTTCTTCTGTGCGCCCTGGATTTCCGACCTTTTCGGAGCCGACGAACGACTCATCCCCTTGTCGAGGGTGATGTTTCTCACTTTCATAATCAATGCGTCGGAAGTCGTACAGGCCAACCGGTTCATCAAGCAGATGAACGTACATCCGATCGCAATCGCCAACACGGTTTCACTGACTGCAGGCGGAGCGGTAGGTATCATTCTG
Source organism: uncultured Bacteroides sp. (assembly GCA_964454925.1). Taxonomy (GTDB): domain Bacteria; phylum Bacteroidota; class Bacteroidia; order Bacteroidales; family Muribaculaceae; genus CAG-873. Next base: position 7,270 of record CAYVXC010000041.1, on the reverse strand, counting down.
GCAATCAGCGGCTACGGCGCCTGGGCTCTGGTCTGGCAGTCGGTTACCCTTAGCTCGGTGAAAGCCATTCTTTTGTGGTCGATGAGCCGTTGGCGTCCCATGCTGCAGTTTTCAATCACTTCAATCCGCTCGCTTTTTAAAGTGGGCGGAGGGATGATGTTCACCTCGTTCCTGAACACCCTCTTCCTGAACCTTTACTCTTTTCTGATCGGCAACCGTGTCGGACTCGTCGCTCTCGGCTATTATACCCAGGGAGACAAATGGTCGAAAGTTTGCATCATGTCGACCGGTCAGGTTCTCAGTTCCTCCTTTCTCCCGGTTCTCAGCTCTGTACAAGACGACAAAGAACGCTTCAACCGGATGACCGCAAAAATGAACCGACTGGCCGCCTATGTGGTTTTTCCTGTTTTCATCGGACTGATCGTCGAAGCTCCTTGGATTTTCAACGCCTTGTTTGGAAACAAATGGGACGGAGCGGTCATTCTCTTTCAGCTACTTCTCGTGAGAGGTATTTTCTGGGTATTCACAAATCTATATACCCACTATCTGGTGGCACTCGGACACACATCGACCATCGCAAAACTTGAAGTGGTAAGAGACACGGTTGCCATCATAGGCCTTGTCGCGACCTTTCCGGTCATGGGTATGTCGACTCCGTCATATCCAACGCTTGGAATCGCATTCATGCTCCTGGGTCAGATAGCCGCCGCTTTCATTGCCTGGATATTAACCCTTGTCTATGTCCACCGTCACGAAGCGGCCCGCTGGTCGGTACTTGTTGCGGGCTATGTCCCCTACCTCGTCATGTCGCTGTGTCTCGGAGCGATTATGTGGGCCATTGGCCATTACCTGATTCCGGCCTTTTTCCCTTCGCTGGGAGCCACATGGTCGCTATGGTTCACTATGGCTCTGACTACCATCGTCGGACTTGGCGGATATCTGGCAGTTAATGCCCTACTCTGTTCGAAGATTCAGCGCGACGCCATCGCTTATATCCGCGGCAAATTATAATTCACATATTTTAACAGTTAAAACTGTCACGTTTCCGGTCTTTCTACGTAATAAAAGTAGTAATCCTATAATAAAACCGGAACTTCATGACACGTTTAACTACTTTATTAATTCTGATCCTTTCCGTTTCAATCCTGTCCTCAGCCCGAACAGTTTCGGGAACAGTTCTATTTGAAAATGACTCGACTCCGGTTGCCGGAGCGGCCTGCATCCTTTATTCCGGAGAGAATAAAATTGACGGTGTAACTACTGACAATCAGGGGACTTTCAACATCACCACCAATCTGCGTTCAGAATTAACGCTCACAGTGTCAGCGACCGGCTGCGAGTCAAACGACATCATACTTAAGTCCGGCAATTCCGATGTCCAACTCGGGAAAGTCTATCTATTAAGCGCTGAAACCCTAAAAGAAGTGAGCGTTCAGGGAACAGCCATACAAAACGTTAAAGGACGGACAATCATTTTTCCGTCTGACGCCGATGTCAAGGCCTCAAGCACATCAATCAACCTTTTCATGAAACTACCTTTGGCGGGGCTGGAGGCCAACCCGATCAACCGCAGTTTGAGCGTAGACGGCGGCTCGCCTATGATTCTCATAAACGGCGTTCCGTCGACCATAGACGATGTCAACGCGCTGCAACCTAAAAATATTCTGAAAATCGAGTATTCAAGAGTCACCCCGGCCCGATACCTCGACCGTGGATACACCGGCCTTATCAACATCACGCTGAAAGAGCGTAACGACGGCGGAGATGTCTATCTCTGGGGGCGCTCGGCGGTCGCCACGACGTTTGTCGACGGTAATCTACGCACATCCTACCATCAGGGCCCTTCTCAGTTCACCCTTTCTTACAATCCTTCGTGGCGAAACTATAGTCAGGTGTTCGACGACTCCAAGAGCAGTTATATCGGTGACGATTTCCGTGTCAATCTCGAGACTCACGACCGGAATCCTTTCAATTATGCCTATCACACGGTCAGACTCAGATATGACTACAGTCCGAGCACAAAGACTCTCTTTTCGGCCACTTTCGCGGTCCAACCCAATTCAAACCATCGACGCACAATCGCCACGACTATCGACTCGGAGCTTGGTGAATATGAAAACTACAACAAGTCTCGTTCAACCTCCTTCGCTCCGTCACTCGACCTGTTCTTCCGCCGTGACTTCAACGACAAAAATACACTTGAAGCACAGGTTGTCGGAACTCTCAGTTCGTCAGAATACCGTCGCGACAATCACTATATCTATGATAACGGGACCGATGAAAACTTCATCATGAATACCGACAGCCGGCGTCACTCGCTCATTAGCGAAATCAGCTATACCCACAACTTCAGCAGCAACAGATCACTCTCGGGCGGTTTCCAGAACACCGTTTCACATAGCACCAACAAATATCTCGACACGTATTACAAACCGGTTCTGACCGAAAATAACAACTATGTCTACGCCCGATACTCCCAACAGATCAACAAAGTATTTTTCGCTCTTTCAACCGGCGCTAAACTCTACTGGATCGAAAACGACTTGAACAAACGTCGGTTCATCCGAAATCTTTCGCAAGTACAAGGCTCTTGGAATCCGAATAACACGTGGGGATTGCAAGCCGGTTTCAGCTATGGGCCGTCAATTCCCTCATTGACCGACCTCACCGATTATCCCCAGCAAGTTTCGCCCTATCTCATTTCTAACGGCAATCCCGATCTGAAAGTCGCCAGTTACTATTATTATCAGATTATGCCGACTTTCCGCTACCGAAAGTTCAATTCTTCCCTCCTTTGCACATGGCAAACGATCGATAATTTCACATTCGATGACGTGACCTACCTCGGTGACCGGATGTTCCTCTCCCAAAGCGTCAACGCGAAAGGCTATAATCGATTCACTGCCTCTCTTAACATGCGTCTCTCTGACATTCACGGATTCGGAGCAAACCTCACCCTTGCACTTAATCATTATAAAACTGAAGTCGAATCTTGGTCTTACAGTCTCACCTCGTTCCGCTGCAATTTCTCTATATGGTGGAATCACGGACCCTACACCATCTCCTATTGGAGAAAAGTTCCCGGCAAGTCGCTCTATGGCTACACTGTTTCCAAAGAAGAAAACGGGGATGCTCTAAGCTTCGACTATGAGCCAAACAAACATTGGACATTCGGTGTATCGTGGATGTATATGTTCGACAAGAAAGGCACCCGCTATCCTAATGAAAGCTATTCACCGGTCAACCCCGGTGTTGGCGACCGATACATCAAGCACAACGGCAACATGGTTGTCCTTTCCGTCTCCTACTCGGCCGACTTCGGCTCGATCTTCCGCTCAGGCCGTCGTACCCTCAACAATTCCGACTCAGGTTCATCTCTCCTGAAACTCTAACCGACAATCGCTATTCCTGATTCCCCAATGAAAAAATTTCTTCTCGCTCTGCTTCTACTTCCGCTGAACGCCGTGGCGGCCTTTCAGGACTGGGGCTATATGCCCTTCATCCAATATACAGGCCAATATCCCTCAGATTTTATCAAACATGGCCACAATTTCGACTTATTGGAAACGCTATGGCGCAAGCCTCAGTCACTTTCCGAGCTTAAAAAGTCTGGTTTCGACTTCTCAGATGTCGATACCACCCTATTACTGCGCCAAGGAATGATTTATCGTAACAACAACCTCTATTATTCCGCGATTCCGTTCATCGACAGTCTGGCAATGAACTCTCTCCGTCAGAAAGCATCAGAAATGGCTAAAAAAATTATTGACGGCACGAAACCCGAAAGAGAATCATTTATGGCCGTCCTTGATAGTACAGGTTACCACCGGTCGGCGTTCGCCCTTGTTCATTCATTGGTTTTTGATGATACGATCTGGGACAACATAAACGTGTCTCAAGAGAACTCCACGATTTGGTCCACAGACAGTATGACATGGAAAGGTGTATTCTATTTCTATCGTCCCGAAGGCAATAACCAATATGGCACAAACGGAATCAAACTTGACAATAATCACTTGTTTAAATTCGCGTGGGGAGAAAATTCAAACGGATATCTTTGCACTGTCTTTATAAATACAAAAATTTTAAGCGCAATCCGTGCTGTACTGGCCGGAACTGAGCTGACCGAAGAAATGATTCAGGACTGCCGTAAATATGGCGCGATGGACGAAACAAACCGTTTGACTATTCCGATTCTTGATGGAACTGACCCTATTAGCCTCGCGGCTGACAAATGGTCGAAAGCAGCTGCCGAAGTTTTTGAGAATAATTTTGACAACCGGGAAATCGCTCATCTCATCGGATTCTCCGACATACCCAATGAAGCAGCCTGCAAAGTCATTCTCTACCACGAAGTGCTGACTGAGTTGGACCGTTATCTCGACGAAACGGGATTATTACCCATTCCCGAAGTGCTGAAATCCGAAATTCCGGCCGATAAAACCCTAACGGGCCGAGTCGCTTACATATCCGCCCGATAATCGTTTACTTATGTCCGATATAACAGAATCCCGTTTAGAGCCGTCGGGCTCTAAACGGGATTCTGTTATTGCATCTGAATATTATTATTTTCTGACGCATCGGATAGTGTGACCAAACTGCAAGTTATGGCCACCCAGTGTGCTGCTCGAAACGACTACATTGCCGGTCGTCGTAGATGTGACGCGGAATGTATCGAGATTATCAGCGCGGCTGAAAGCATCGTAGTATTTGGTAGAACTCCAGAAGTAGGCGTCTGTAGCCTCAGCCTGGATACCGTTACCGGCGATATACGACCCGGTTGCAACGGCGGAGAATCCGGTCTTATTGTTTCCTTCTGCTCCGGCAGCCCATGTTCCGGGTTCCGACGATTTGAAATTCATGGCTTTCAAATTTCCTGCGCTGCGTAATTTAGTGAGCTGGGGCTGTGTCGGTACTTCCCAGCCTTCAGGGGCTATACCTGCTTCATTTGTGATCGTGAATCCATTGTAGAGGTAGCCGGCGAGTTTAATCCAGTCGGCATCGCCATCTATGAGGTATGCTCCCGATGTATCAGCCTTCCATTCGTTACTTTGAGATTCTGTCAATCCGGGGATTGCAGTACCGTCAGCATAACGGGTAGCACGGAGGTTTTCGGCCATCCAATACTGAGTTCCGATTTTTACGATTTTGTATGTATTGGTTTCTGTTCCGCGACGGTCAGTCAGAAGGTCGGCAACTACAGATGCGTTTGTGGCTTCGCCGTCGAAGGAGGTCAATAAAGCTCCATCTTTAATGAAGAATGTCGAGATTGCCTCACCTTCTTCGCCTACTGTCGCTGTATTATTATCAATATTCCAAACTACCTCTGCTCCTGTGGTGGTAATACCCTTGGTGAGATCAGCGCGACCGTCTTCGCCACACGGATAGATGACCGTGACTTGCTTATCTATCGATTTGATATATTCGAGATCGATTTCAGCTACCTGTTTTCCGTCAACAAGGACTTTCTGAACGTATGACGAGGCGAACGATTCAGGAACCTTGAAAGAATAGACGGCATTTTCAGCCTGAGCCTCGGTGAACGTTATTTTTTCAATATCTGAAACGGGATAGAGTACTGTCTCACCACTTTTGAGCTGGAGATTCAGAATCTCAGTCTGAGCAAATGCAGTTGTAATTGATGCCAGAAAGGCGATCGAAAGTAATATCTTTTTCATAAAGAATAATTTTTAGCGGGTTACTTTGATGATTTTGTTGTTTACTTTAACGATATAGATTCCCTTGGTCAACAATTGGAAATCGAAAGAGACTTCCGAGTCGCCGGTGGCTGTGGCAACCGATTGACCCTGAATATCATAGACTGTCAGCCCGATTTGGCCTTGGGCGGTCGCGGTCAACCTGCCGTTAATCAAGGTTACCTTCACGTCGCCCAGGTCGGCTGTAGCATTTGATGCTCCGGTTTGACTTACATCAAAACTCAGTTCTACAATGTCGGCAATGGGAACCGTCTGTTTCCCGTCGGTAGAGACAATCGTCATCCCCGCTTCAGAAAAAGTAATTTCTGAAATTTTCTGCAGTTGCGTAGTGATGTCTTTACCATCTGTTCCTCTGACGACCAACTTGGTCTGGGAAAATGACGACAAAGATGGCAGAATCAATGCAGACATAAAAACAATGGTTTTCAGTTTCATCTAATAACTTAATTAGTAGGTTTTACTTCGTTGCAAAGATAATACTTTTTATTAAACGGCAGCCTACTAAATGAGGATTTTATTCATTAAGGTTACTCAAAATCCAACTTCACGCCTATCTTTAGTTGATATATCTGATGTGCAGCCTCGGCAAAAATACCGGGGTCGCACATAATTTATTATATGAATTAAAAGAATTGCGTTAATCTTTGTTAAAATAGGCTCGCAAATATTGTCGGCTAAATAAAAAATGCCTAATTTTGTCCGTGTGTTTTTCATAGTATTAGATTAAGATAAAGGTTTAAAGGAAAAGAGGAGTCGGGAGACTGCTCTTTTTTATTTATATAGTATGAAATAATAATCGCTTGCTTATCATACATAAAATTTACTACTAATCTTAATATGTTGCGTATGCCAAAATGGCATACATTTTTCTTTATGCCCGACGGATATTTCCCATTTTCTCCCTCTTAAAATCTCATTTAGCGAAGTTGTCAACCTTTTTGGCACGCGGTTTGTTTATTAGTCAGACAACGGACAGACACCCGGAAATCCGGAACAAGTGTCCGGCCGTTGAATTCTAAAGTGATAAATAAATAAAAAACTAAAATACATAACTAATAAACGAATTTAATATTATGGGAAAGATCATTGGTATTGACCTTGGCACCACCAACTCGTGTGTGTCGGTTCTTGAAGGTAATGAACCCGTTGTTATTCCTAACAGCGAAGGCAGAAACACCACCCCCTCGGTGGTAGCATTTGTAGACGGCGGCGAACGCAAAGTCGGTGACCCCGCCAAACGTCAGGCAATCACCAACCCTAAACGCACCATCTACTCAATCAAACGTTTCATGGGCGAAACCTATGACCAGGTCGCTAATGAAATCGAACGTGTACCTTATAAAGTCGTCAAGGGTGACAACAACACACCCCGTATCGACATCGACGGCCGTCAGTACACCCCGCAGGAGATCTCGGCCATGATTCTTCAGAAAATGAAGAAAACCGCCGAAGACTACCTCGGACAGCCCGAAAACGAAGCCGTAATCACCGTGCCCGCCTACTTCAACGACGCCCGGCGTCAGGCAACCAAGGAAGCCGGCGAAATCGCAGGC
>CAYVXC010000040.1:0-14378 GCA_964454925.1 uncultured Bacteroides sp. | reverse complement strand
GCGTCCCTACAAAGATACCGATTTTATGGCTTCATAGTAGTTCTGCAACACCCTCTTTTACAGACAACGTCGCCGTTCGGCAACTAAGTAAACACATTGTTTCATAGGTATTTACTGTTTAGGGATTGAGGGGAAGTTCGATCCGGAAGGTCGTACCCTGACCGGGGGTAGATTCCTTGACGTAGATGCGGCCGTGGTGATACTGCTCGACTATTCGTTTCGCCAAGGTCAGTCCGAGTCCCCATCCGCGTTTTTTGGTCGTGAATCCGGGCTTGAAAACATTTTTGAAGTTCTTGCGGTTGATTCCTTTTCCGGTATCTGAAACCTCTATGAAAGCCATCCTGGAATCCGTTCCGAGAACAACACGGATCGCTCCGTGGCCCTCCATCGCATCCACCGCATTCTTTATCAGATTTTCCATTACCCACTCAAACAGCGGAGGACTGGCCAGAACCGGGACGGGGCGGTCGGTGAAATCGCGGGTAAAATCGATCCGCGATGAAATCCGGGACACCATATAGTCTGACGCCCGTGTAACAAGAGTTGACAGGTCGATCGCTTCAAGCGTGGGACGTGACCCTATTTTAGAAAATCTCGAAGCTATCGTTTCAAGTCGTCTCACATCTTTTCCCATTTCTCCGGTAGTCTCCTCGTCAAGTCCCAGTTCGGGAAGAAGTTCAAGCCAAGCCATCAGCGAAGATATCGGCGTGCCCAACTGATGGGCTGTTTCCTTCGACAATCCGACCCAAACCTTGTTCTGTTCCGCTTCCTTGCTCGATGTCACGGCAAAATAGACAATCAGCAGGAAAACTATCATCACTCCAAGCTGAATATATGGGTAATAGCTCAAACGCTTGAGCAGACGGGAATCCTCATAATAAAGATGCTGACGGACTCCTTCGGCAATCTCAATGTCAATGACATTCGATGTTCCCGAAAGTACCTCAAGCTTTTTGTTGAGATACTGAGCATTAGTTTCAGTCAGTGGCAAATCAGGGCTGTACGGATCAGGTAGATCGAAGTTTCTGTGATTCAGAATATTCCCGTCATCATCAGTCAGAAGCACCGGAATCGTCGTATTGCCCTCGATGATTCTCAAAAGAAAGTCTATGTCTGCCATCGGCAGCGTGTGACCGTCCTGGTCAAAACCTGATGTGTCAGTTTCCATCATATCAAACTGACGCACTATTTCCTTGGTCGCGTCGGCCCATATTTCCATCCGTTCGCGTTCACGCTCGGTGAGATCTTTCACCAGATTGTTCGAAAAATAGAGAAAAAGGGCAACCACCGCAGCCGAAACCGCCAGGAATATCCATTTACCATAACGGCCCGGGGCCGGAAAATGTCGTTTCATGCCTTATATGGAATAATAAATCTGGGAAACAATCAAAGCGGCCGCAATCAATGTCATGAACAACTTCTGCCCGGTTCTCCCGACCTTGAGAGATAGCATCGCGATCCCTACACCTGAAAGTATGCACGCCGCGAATCCCGCTTTGGAAACCTCGTAGATATCATATCCGAGATAGAATTCGTATGCAACTTTTCCGGCTCTTTTAATGAGTATCAGATAAGAGACGTAAAGACCGCTGGCTATCAACCCGCCGAGAACTATGTTCAGAATCACGCCTATAGCATTAATACCCTCGGATTTATCACGTTCGGTTAAATCCTGTGGCTTGTCTTCACGAATATTTCCTGAATCTGTCAGCTTTTTGATGAACTCTTCAGCGGAACCGAGCCGACGGTTGCGCTCCGGTTCCATCGCGACCTTTATAGCCTCGACATCACGGCGCGGGATATCAGCGGGAAAGACCAGCAGCGACGGATCGTCGCCGAGGTCGAACGGTTCGGGCGGAGTCTGGCCGGTAATCAGCTTGTAGTAGGTCGCTCCGAGTGAATAAATGTCGCTTTCAGGCGAAAATCGCTTGACGCCGGCATATTGCTCGGGCGATGCGTAGCCTTTGGAAACGGCCGCAACAATTTCGGAATCGGTCGAACCATCGGAATTATATTGGCGTGAGAGCCCGAAGTCAATTAGGACCAGCCTCTTCAGATCAGGGGTTACCATCATGTTGGCCGGCTTGATGTCAAGGTGGTTTATCTTCTTGGCATGAAGGTATTCAAGTGCCTCAGCCGCCTGGAGGATCAGTCTCCGCGCATCATCAGGCTTCATCGGCTCGTTGTCGCGGGCCTTCATGTATTCTTTCAGGGTTACACCATCGATAAGCTCCATGACGACGTATGCCGTCCCGTTAGCTTCGAACGTATCAAAAACCTTAACCACCGACGGCGTATGACATGCCGCCAGATTACGGCTTTCCTTTATGAAGCGGTTACGTAATCTCCCGATCATATCGATCTTGGCCGGATCAGTGATGACAAGATCGGTCTGACCCGGTATTCTCTCACACATTTCGCGCGGAAAGAATTCCTTGATGGCAACCCTTGGCGGAAGACCGTGACCCTGACCCGACGCTTCGGCACTGTATGTTACGCCAAATCCTCCCCGGCCTACGAGACTCGTAATTTTGTACGAACCGCGGTTGCCGACGAGGATTGAATTTAATGGAAGCGGGGTCTGCTTAATCATCGTCATCCTTGTCTTTGCCCGAAACTGATGTCTTGAATTTTCCTATCGCGCCGGTAACCAATTCCGACGCTTCGACTTCGGCTTTCTTCTTTTCTTTTTTCTGCTCGGTCTTTTTGTCGTCGCCGTCATCAATTTCGTCGAGAACATCGTCCTCAAGAGTTCCGTTTGTCTCGGTCACCTCTTCGTCTGTCTTACTTTGAGCTTCCTGTTCGGGAAGTAGCGCCGGGACATCCGACGGTTCTTCTTTCGGAGTCACTGCCTGCTCCTTTTCGTTATCCGCATTTTCCGGCTCGTCGTCACCCCCGGTCATCAGCAGGACACACAACGTCGCCACGGCCAGAAAGATCAAGGCAAATACGAGATAACTGTTTTTCCACGACGAGCCTTTCCGGGCGACTGTACCGGCGGGCTGTTGAGTCGGAACAATTTTCGTGGCGGTCTCAATGACGGGCGCCTGTCCTTCGACTTTGTCAACCGGAATCAGGATACACGTAAAATTATCGCGGGTTTTGTTAAAACAGACATCAAATATTTCCTGAATCTTATCCGACACAGTGTTCTTTTCCTCGACTATCTCAGTCAGACGTTTATCAGAAAGCTGTTCGAGTATTCCGTCGCTACACATAAAGAAATAATCGCCGGGACGCACATCGGTCAGCATCGTTATGTCGGCGCGATATGGGCGGTCCAATCCTGGCTGCATAGCTCGAGTAATTACATTCTTATGCGGATAGTTGACCGCTTCTTCCTCGGTCAGTTCTCCGGCCCTGATCAGATCGTTGACAAGAGAGTGGTCGCGGGTTTTGAAGATGATGCCCTGGCCCGGACGGATCTGGTAGATACGGCTGTCGCCGATATGAGCCGCCAGAACGCCGTTCTCGGCGAAGTAGAGACAGGTCATTGTCGTCCCCGGCCGCTTTCCTTCCCCGACCGGCATTTTATCGAGAGCGGCATAAGCCTTCGCAAGCGCCTCCTTAAACCTATCGTCCGACATTCGGTCGGGGACCGTGGCGGCCGACGTCAGGGCCTGATACAGACTCTGACTGACAATCTCGGCGGCAACCTCTCCGTTTTCATGTCCCCCCATTCCGTCACAAAGCACGAAACAGCGGGTCGAAGGCGTCATCGCGGTCCTCGACGGTGCAATCCGGTCCTCCTGATTAGATTTCTGACCTTGCTCCGAGAAAGTCCCGGGTTGGTTGAGTATAAAATTCATCTACTTCGGGTATAAGCGGTGTGACTTCAGGACATAATGGTTGAATCGTCATCGTGACCAAGACCGCGGCGTCCGCGGGCCGGAACTTCAACGATTCGACACTCAAATTCCTTATTGCCCATCTTGAAACGTGTTCCCGGATGAAGCATCACTATCGAACCGGCCGGAATTTTCACTTCGCCGATATATGTTCCATTAGCCGACGATTCGTCTTTCAAATGAAGGACCGCCTTGGGAGAGGACACAAATGTGATGGTCGCGTGCAGGCGGCTCATGTACATATCGGGATCTTCAAAAGTGATTGATGCCTGAGATTTGCTTGCCTGACGGCCGACCGTATTAGGGCCAGGTTTCAGCTCATATTCCTTCCCGTCATCCACACTGCGGATGAACGCGCGGGCACCGATCATCTTCGTCTCTTCGCCAATGACATTTGTCTGTTCATCGTTTTTTCCGCCTTCTTCCGGTTGGGTACGGCCACCGGGCGTCAGAATCTGGGCATCGCGTACCCGGCTTTTCACCCCACAGTGGGGACACGTAATCATTCCTTCACGGAAGTTTGGAACAGCTCTGAACTTCAAGACCTTCTGGCAGGCGGGACATTTGACGAATATAAAGTTTGTATTATCCATTTTCTATGTCTTTGAATTTAAAAATCAGTAGGAGTCATGTCGAAATCGGAAAGGTCTCCGGCCGGAAACTGTTCGTCGCCGACATCAACAAGGTCAACAAGAAAAGCCGTGTCATTGTCTACAATCGAATCGGCGTGAAAATCTCCGACGACGGCAACTTCACTGACGTCATCGAACTCGACATCGGCCATGAGCGGTTCGGCCGGGTTTTCAAAAGCTTCGCGCGCCTCAAAAGCAGCGACCGTAAAGTCGTGACGGTCAGCGGCACTCATCGCGTTCCATTCGTTGCGATAATATGTCCCATAAACCTGTCCGCGCCAGGCGAACGAACCGCCCGGCCCCATCTCGGCGCGCGCCGCCGCGAATGCCTGTCCGAACGAAAGGTCGTCTGACATCGGGCGGAATTCAGGAAGATGAGCCGGTTCGCTATCAGACAGTGTCAGCGGACTGACCTCAATTTCAGTCTCGGCCACGTCGCTGTATGAGTCAAACGCCGAACCATAACGGGCAGCGGCCTCGGCGGGATTAGGTCCCGACACTTCAAATGGCTGTTGTTGATTTGTTTTCATACTGAATAAAAAATTAAAGGAGAGAGGAGTCATGAGGGAGAGAGAAGAATGGGCCTCAAATACACCGCAAAATTAGTGTATTCTCCCCGGGTTATCCCAACATTTCGCTGCATAAAGGACGAAATAGCGGGTTTAACTGACGAAATCACTCAGCAACTACTTCATAGTAATCCTCTACGGCAACCGCTGAATCTCCATAGTCATAGTCCGTGTCGTCCGTATAATAGTATTCCTCTGCCAGCTCCGACATTTTTTTACTCGCTGCATTTTCAAGTGCATCAATCTCATACTTAGGAAGTCCGGAAACAAAATCCGAATAATCGGAAGCAAGCTGTTGAAGTTCGTCGATGCTTGTACAACGACGGATTTTGTATAACAAAATGTCATATTCAGAAACTTCTTCTACTGCGGCTTCCACTTCGTCATATCCGTAACCGTCATACTCAGGGTCAGGGACAACCGTGCCGCTTTTTGAGTCCGAACGGTCGATAAGCAACCATACGAGTCCACCGACAATGATGATACCGGCAACAGTTAATATCAGCTTCCAATTTATTTTTCGTGGCTTAGCCGCCCTGTTATTATGGTCATCCTTGATTCGGGTTTCTTCTCCGTCATCTGTAACCACTTCGAGTTCTACAATCCCGCCGGCGGCATCATCGAGAGCTTTATCAAACTCGGCGACCGACTGAAAACGCTGTCCGGCTTTGTATTCCATAGCTTTCAAGACCGCCTTGCGGACTCCATCCGAGACTCCGTGCTGTTTCAGCTCGCTGTCGAGCACCTCCCGGTCGACGTCCGATGCCGTCGGAGGCTTTGTACCGGTCAGCATTGAGAATAGCGTCGCACCGAGCGCATAAATGTCGGCGGTCGGTGAGAAGGTTTTCAAGCCTCCATATTGTTCAATGGGAGCGTAACCGTCACTACATCCCACGGTGTTGAGTGTCGAAGTCGCGTTACCCGACGAATCATAGTGCTTCGCAAGCCCGAAGTCTATCAGAACCGGTCTAAGATCGCCATTGGATGTATGGGCCAGAAGGATATTGGCCGGTTTGATGTCGAGATGGGTCATCCGCGCCTCGTGGACCGTTCCGACTGCCTCTGTAACAGCTTTTATCCACGCTAAAGCCTGACTCTCCTCAACCGGACCCGACGTCTTAATGACATCATTGAGACTCTGGCCGTCGATATATTCCATGACGTAGTAGGCCGTATTATTGGCGTCGAACGACTCGTTGACTTTCACTATGTAGGGACTTTTGCCACTGAGTGTCTTAAGTCGTTTGGCCTCGCTTCTGAAATCTTTCAGAGAGCCTTCGACCTGAACCTTGACCGGTTGGGACGACTCGACGCTACCGCTGTCGGCCAGACGACTTGACAGCGACGATACAAAATGCTCCTTGACCGCAAAAAACAACTTCACATCGATATTTTCAATCTTGACGTATGTCGAGACAAGATAGGTGAATCCGAAGCCACCCTTGCCGAGTACCGATTCTATGGTATAATCATATTTGCCGCCATGTAGGACAGCGCCGACAGGCAACGCCTGTGAAAAATCGTTCGTGGACATTGATTGGATTATTATTGAAGATTTTAGGTCAGTTCGAGCACTTTCATGCCTACCCCACAAATTTACGACTTTTTTTCCTTTCCCCCAAATCAAAAACCCGCCCACGCGCTTGAACCCTCGGCGAGGAAGACGCAAAACCGCGCAAAAACCATAACACAGCAGCCCTTGGGACGTTGATATGGTCCACGGAGAGGCTGTTGCAGAACTGACTTTCAGCTTGATTTCGGGACAACACGAACACCTGGTAGGGGGTGTTGCAGATCCACCTGTCAGCATGATTTCCGGACATACCGAACATCTGGTAGGGGCGCTATAAATAGCGCCCTTCTCGACATTAATCCTTGAATATCAACATCATAACGCGGTGGGTGCTATATATAGCACCCCTACTGGGGATGCAACCTTTCGCTTGAACTCGCGGTTCTGCAACACCCTCGATGTTATGGAATTTTCCGTGAGGGGTGACGGAGGATTTTTGTTTAATCGGAAATTCTTCGTAATTTTGTAATATGAATTGCGGTTCTTTAAAAATGTTGTGTCCGGTGGCTATTGCCCTCGTCGGGGTAATGGCCGCATGTTCGTCAGACTCTCCTGCCGGAGATAGTTCAGAGACGCCACGACCCGAAGACTCGATCGAGGCGCTTGAACTTATTGACAAATGGGACGAAACAGCCTTGAACATATACGACACGGCGCTGACTATGCCTGATGACGGATGTTTGAAACTTCTGATCCGCAACAAAGCCCTGAATCTCCGCAAAGAGTTTCGCGACAGCAACTATCTCCACTATCAGGCGGGCGAGCGGCTCGGCATCACGCCGATCCACAACGATTCTTCGTTCAGATCGCTCAAAAAGCCCCTGATCCGGATGACCTCAAACCCGCTGTATGTCGTCGACCCGATGACCCATGCCTATCCCTACCTCATTCCCGAGGCCCGCGATCTGCTGACCGACATCACCCGCCGTTTCCACGATTCGCTGCAAGCCCGGGGAGGCGGTGACTACCGACCGCGAGTAACCAGTATGCTACGCACTTCGGGAACGATCCGAAAGCTGAGACGTGTCAACCGAGCTTCTGTGGATTCATCGTCCCACAGATTCGGAACGACATTCGACATCAGCTATACGCGATTCGCATGGGGCGGCGACGATTCCCAACCAAGACGCACTCAGGAAGATCTGAAAAACCTGCTCGGCGAAATCCTTTCTGACATGAGAAACGAGGGCCGGTGTCTGGTCATTTTCGAGCGCAAGCCGGGGTGTTTCCATATCACCACTCTCCCGACGGCTAAATAACAGTTAACTTAAAACACGTTTCAACAAGACAATGACCGACGCGAACACTACCCGTCAGAAAAAACATAATCCGTTTCTCCATGTCATCAAAATCATTCTTTGGTGTGTCATGGGCTGTGTGCTTTTCGTGGCCGCCATTCTGATCGGTGTCGTCAATATTCTGAAACCTGAACGACTGACTCCGATAGTGGAGAAACTCGCCACTCAGTCGCTTATCAACTCACGGGTCGAAATCGAATCGGTCGAGCTGTCGATCATGAATTCATTTCCCTTTCTCCAGGCTGACATAGACAACCTCACTTTACTTTCAACGCTGACCGACAGCATCGACAGCGACACACGCGAAATGCTCCCGGCATGGACCGATACCATCGCTACAGTCAAACACTTCCGGGGCGGTCTGAATCTCGTCGGCCTACTCAAAAACCGGCTTGATTTCAGCGATGTCACCATCGAATCTCCGGCGGCAAATATCGTTATCGTCGACGAAGAATGTTCGAATATCGATATTCTTCCTCCCTCTGATCCAAACGCCAAACCGTTCGACATCAAGAAACTCCCGAACATCCACCTCACCCGCTTTGAGATTGTCGATCCCGGAGATGTCCGTTACTTCAATCTCAGCTCAGGCACCGATCTCGCGGTTGGGTTCACACAAATTGACTTCATAGGCGCCGATGCTCCGCTCTATACACTCGACTTCGACGGCGAGCTAAAGGTTCCCAGTGAAGTTCTCGACATCTTTAACCTCGACGACATCAAATTCGGACTTAACGGCGACCTGGTCTGGGATCAGTCCAAGCCAATGGCGCTCGAGTTAAACAACTTCCGCTATCTTCTTTCGCTGTTCGGCGGAACGATCAACACTTCGCTCGATTTCAGCGACCAGTTCAAGATCAAATCGCTTGACCTGACTGTCGACCCGATTTCGGTCGAGCGCGCCATCTCAATCGTTCCCGACGACATAGCCGAGGAATTCGGGATCCCGAAAGACATCGTCACCGATGCGACCGTCGGCCTGACGGCCCGGCTACTTGCACCCTGGGTTCTCGGCGGAGACAATCTCCCGGCAATAACAGTGAATCTGAACATTCCGGGGTCAACTTTATCTTGGAACCGTCTGATTCTTGATAATCTGATGGCCGACATCACTTTCAATAATCCGGGAAATAACCTCAACGATGCGGCTATCGATATCAATTCTCTTGTCCTGAAGGGGCCGGCGACCGACCTTTCAATCAAGGGACGGCTCACGAATCTCGCGCCGGTCTTTAATCCCGATGCTTCCGAAGATTCCGACGATCAGTATATCTTTGATCCGATGTTCGACGGAACATGTGACGGTACGTGTGATCTGTCTAAGCTGCCGCCGTTCATCAGGAATCTCATACCCGGTGCGATTTCCGGGCGCCTGACATCGCATGTGTCACTCCGAGGTTCACCTTCGATGTTTGACACTGAAAATTTCCATAGTCTGAATGTAAAAGGGAATCTGACGGTTAACGACCTCTATTTCCTCTCGGATGACACGGTCAACATGTTTAGCGTTGACCGCGTTTTGTTTAAATTCGGCACTGATGAGTCGTTTGTCCACGGTAAAATTAAAGCGGACTCACTCCTACGTGTAACGTGTGAGGTAGACACGGTGACCATCGTCCACTCCGACATCGAAATGGGAATCCGTGATTTCTCAATCGGATTGTCGACCGGCAACAAGGCCGGCTCGATGAAACGCGACAAGGTGAACGGTGCCGGTGGACGGATGTCGCTCAAAGCGTTCAATATGGTAAAGGCCAACGACTCGATTCTTGTGAAAATCAGGAACGTCAGCGGTCACGCCTCTATAGTCCCTCATCACGAAAATTTAAAAATTCCCCGGTTCATTCTCGATTTGAACCTTGACCGTCTCGTGACCGGCAATCCCGAAAACAGACTGATGATCCGGCGAGCAAAGACTCATATAGATGCTTATCCCCAGCCTCAGACCCGCCGTGCCCGGGCAATCGCTGCCACGGCCGACTCGCTCCATCGCGCGCTTCCTCACCTTTCAGCCGACTCGGTGGTCGCTCTCGCGTTGGAACGCCACCGTCCTAAACGCTACCACCGCGTCCATCCCGTTCTTGAAGATTCTACCGAGACCATCGACTGGGGCGCGAGCTCACTGGTGAAGAAACTTCTCATCGGCTGGAAATTCAATGTGTCCGTCACCTCCGACCGAGGCGCCTTCTTCACTCCCTACTTTCCGATGCGTAACCGGCTCCGGCATCTGGATGTGACTCTCGACAACGATTCTTTGGTCATGAACGGACTTCAATACAAAGTTGGTCACTCCGACTTCCTCATCAATGGAGTCGTTTCCAACCTGAGACGTTCGCTGACTTCTGAATCGCGCAAATCCCCGATGAAAATTCACTTCGACATGATTTCAGACACGGTCGACGTCAACCAACTGACCGAATTATCTATCGCCGGAGCGGGATATGCGGCCAGGAAAGAGTCCGGACGCCATTTCAGTTTCGACGCTATCAACGAGGATGAGGACGCGATGGAAAAGGCTCTTGCACGAAACACGGCCGGCGCGAACGACTCGGTCATGCCACTGCTGATTCCTCGCAACGTCGACGCAGAACTCGGACTGAGAGCCAACAACATTCTATACTCAGACCTTCACCTGACCGATTTCCGGGGCCGAATGTTGGCATACGACGGAGCCGTTAACCTCGACAGTCTCAGAGCCCGCAGCGATTTCGGGTCGATTGATATTTCCGCGCTTTACACCGGTCTCCATCCCGACGATCTCAGATTCGGGTTCGGTCTGAGAGTCCACGATTTCAATCTCCATCGTTTCCTGAAACTCGTTCCCGCTATTGATTCACTCCTTCCAGTTCTTCGCGATTTCGGTGGGCTGATCTCGACCGACATAGCCGCCACTGTCGATATCAACCAACGGATGGATCTTGTCTTACCGACTCTTGACGCGGCCATCTCGATAACCGGGGATTCTCTCGTCCTACTCGATCCCGACTCATTCAAATCGCTCTCAAAGTGGCTTTTATTCAAAGATAAAAACCGGAATATGATTGATCACATGGATGTCCAAATGGTTGTTCGCGACAATAGCGTCAGAATCTATCCCTTCATATTTCAGATTGACCGCTATCAACTTGGAGTCCAGGGAGCCAACGACTTCAACATGAATTTCGATTACCATATCGCGGTTCTCAAATCTCCCATACCCTTCAAATTCGGAATCAATATTTCCGGTAATCCCGACAAATATAAAATCAGACTCGGAGGTGCCAAATTCGGAGAAAAACAGTTGCGTGAAGTTTCGTTTGTGAACAAGACCCGTGTTAATCTGATGAACGAAATCCAAAACGTGTTCAAACGGGGTGCTCGCGATGCACGTCTTGCCCGTCTCAATCTCAACGCCGAAGCCCGGGCTGCCACGATCGACCTCAACTCCGACACTCTCACCTATGCCGACTCACTCCGGTTCATCCAGGAAGGACTGATTCCGGCTCCGGCTGCTCCACCCGTGAACGGATCCGCTCCCGACTCTTCCTCTCGACGCGAAAAGAAAATAAAGAAATCTTCTCTGGTTCCGCCTCTCTTCTTTTTTGTCGCACCGCTGTCTTCGGTCGGACTTCCGAGACGCAGACGCCGTTCCATCCTTTACGCTCATAATGATGAATAATTTGATCGACCGCTCCATCGCCGGTTTCCTTGAAAAACACGGTGGCCGGCGCCCCAATAAAATTGAAGCCGCCCTTATTGACATGGACGGCACCCTCTATGACTCGATGCCCTGGCATGCACGTGCCTGGCACCGGATGATTACCGAACTCGGCATCACCGCCACCGTCGACGAATTTTTCTCCTACGAAGGCATGACCGGCGAGGCAACTATAAATAAGATTTTTCAACGGGCCTACGGGCGATGTGCGACTCCCGACGAAGTGAAACGTCTCTATGGACTGAAAACTCAGTATTTTCGTGAATTAAACCAGGTAAATATCATGCCCGGCGCTCCGAAAATGCTCTCTGTTCTTCGGGAAAACGGAGTGACACCGGTGTTGGTAACCGGTTCTGGCCAGGCCTCACTTCTGGACCGTCTCGACAACGATTTTGACCACGCTTTTTCGCCCGAAATGCGTGTCACCGGCAATGACGTCACTCACGGAAAGCCCCATCCTGAACCATATCTCCGGGCTCTCGACAAAGCGGGTGTCGGCCCGCTCCGTGCGATCGCCATTGAAAACGCCCCGCTTGGAGTCAGAAGCGCTTCCGATGCCGGAGTATTCACTATCGGAGTTAATACCGGCCCTATTCCGCGGGCTGAAATGGAGGAAGCCGGTGCGGATATTGTCTTCGATTCTATGACCGAGTGTGCCGATTTGCTTTCTGAGTTGTTATATAAGTTGAATAACTAAACTAAACAAACTTACATAACCCGACATAGCCATGAGCACACTCATCTTCACCAATACGGTCAGCAAGGCTCTCGATGAAATCGTAGCCGAACACAAACCCTCTCAGGTCTTCGTTCATGTAGACACGAATACAGCCAAATTCGTAATGCCGATTCTCCGCCTCGAAAGCGAAGTGATCGCCAACGCCACCATTATTGAAACGCCTTCAGGCGATGAGAATAAAACTCTCGAAAGCCTCGAAAACGTCTGGAAAAAGCTTAGTGACGCCGGCGCCACCCGTTCAGGAATGTTCATCAACGTGGGCGGCGGCATGATTTCTGATCTTGGAGGTCTGGCAGCCGCCACATTCAAACGTGGCATGACCGTTGTCAATATTCCGACCACCCTGCTGGCTGCTGTCGATGCCTCGGTGGGCGGCAAGACGGCTATCAATTATCAAGGCATCAAAAACCAGATCGGTGTTTTCAGCGATCCCGATTCGGTCATCATCTCGACTATATTCTTTGAGACGTTGACCGACAGCGAAATGCTTTCAGGCTATGCCGAAATGATTAAACACGCTTTACTCAAGGATTCAAAAACACTGAACGACATTCTCCGCTACGATGTCACTCTCCCCCCTGTCAACCCCGACTCACTTCTTGACCTTCTCCGCGAGAATGTACTGATAAAGAAAGAAATCGTTGAGGCAGACCCGACCGAAACGGGGCTCCGGAAAGTTCTGAATCTCGGCCATACCGTCGCCCACGCCTTTGAAGCTTTCGCAATGAATGACCGCCGCCAGTCGGCGATCTCCCACGGATTTGCGGTTGCCCAGGGTCTCGTTGTCGAAGCCATCCTCTCGAATATGATCGAAGGCTTCTCTTCAGAAACTCTTCACACCCTTGCCGCATATATTAAGAAAAACTATGGTCCTTTCATGTTCACATGTGACGACTATCCCAAACTTCTCGAATACATGCGTCAGGACAAGAAGAATGTCACCCCTGACCAAATCACTTTCACACTCCTGAAAGCACCCGGGGAGCCGGTCATCAACGCAACCGCGACCGACGACCAAATCAAGGCCGCACTCGACATCTACCGCGACCTGATGGGCATCTGACCTCTCCCGCCAAAGTATAAATTGGGCTGAATGCCCGACGATTCAAACAGTTCCATTTCGGCTAATTTGCTGAAATGGAATTTTTTGCTTATCTTTGTCGAAATTACATGTCTCAGCATAACCGACATTGACACTCTTACATAACCCGGCTTCATGAAATTTCGCTTTAATAAAGGACGGCTGTTTTTGGTCGTGACGGCAATCGCAGTCATTATCCTGACCCTGCCTATTTGGCTAAAGGCCGACAATGGCTCCGAGTCATCCGGGTCTGACAATGTGATCGATATCATCACGCCTTCAGATACCCTCTCTTTTACCGTCACTCCCGAAGGTGATACGATCTTTCTTAAAGTTGATCCGGCTCACCGTCACGGTCCCCTGACCGAAGAAGACTTCATTGAAGTCGCCGAGGAACTCGGCGTTGAGGTTGCGGCTATAAAAGCCGTTGTTGAAATCGAAGCGGGGAAAGCTCATAAAGGATTTTGGACAGAGGGCAAGCCACTGATTAATTTTGACTTGACGATGTTCCGCAAAATGGCCGCAAAAAATAAGGTTTCGCTCGGTAAGGCGACAAAAACCAGTCCCGTTATTTTCGCTCGTCCGAATATCGCCAAATATGGGTCGCAACAGGCCGCGCAACAGGTGCGTCTCGACGCTGCCCGTGCCGTCCATGACCTCTCTGCTATCGAAGGAACTTTCTGGGGAATGTTTCAGATCGGCGGTTTCAATTGGAAAAAGTGTGGAGCTAACAGCCCTGACGAATTTGTTGAACTGATGAGTCGTTCCGAACGCGATCAACTCGAACTTTTCGCCAACTTCGTTCGTAACACCGGACTTCTTGAACCGCTCAAAAAAAAGAACTGGGCCGCTTTCGCCCGAGGCTACAACGGCCCGTCTTATGCATCAAGAGGGTATCATACAAAAATGGCCAACGCCTACGCCCGCTTCAAGAAAGAAGG
>CAYVXC010000039.1:8137-14396 GCA_964454925.1 uncultured Bacteroides sp. | reverse complement strand
GGAGGTTACAACAATAACCGCCAGGGCGGCTACAACAACAACCGCCAGGGAGGTTACAATAACAATCGCCAGGGTGGCTATAACAACAACCGTCAGGGAGGTTACAACAATAACCGCCAGGGCGGCTACAACAACAATCAGAACGGTTTCCAACCCCGTGGCAAGAGCTTCACTCCGAGACCTAAGAGAGTCGAGTACGAAATGCCGATACCCGATCCTAACGAACAGATCCGTCTCAACAAATTCCTGGCTAATGCAGGCATCTGCTCGCGTCGCGAAGCTGATGAATATATCCAGGCCGGTAAGATTCTTGTTAACGGAGTTCCCGCGACCGAACTCGGCACAAAGATCAGCCACTCAGATGTTGTTGAATATGACGGCAAGGTTGTCGCTCTCGAAAGCAAATGCTATATCCTGCTCAACAAGCCCAAAGATTGCGTGACGACCAGCGATGATCCCAATGGACGACTGACAGTCATGGATCTCGTCAAAGGTGCATGTCAGGAACGCATCTATCCGGTGGGCCGTCTGGACCGCAATACAACCGGTGTGCTCCTTCTGACCAACGACGGAGACCTGGCGTCGAAACTCACTCATCCCCAGTATGTCAAGAAAAAAATCTATCACGTCTGGACTGACAAGGATGTAACCGAGGATGATATGCAGCGCATCGCCGACGGCATTGAACTTGAAGATGGTGAAATCCATGCTGATGCAATCAGTTACGCTACCGACACCGACCGTAATCAGGTTGGTATCGAGATTCATTCCGGCCGCAACCGCATCGTCCGCCGCATCTTTGAATCGCTTGGCTATCACGTTGTGAAACTTGACCGTGTTTACTTCGCCGGTCTGACAAAGAAGAATCTTCCCCGCGGGCGCTGGCGCTACCTGACTCAGCAAGAAGTTAACTTCCTTAAAATGGGATCGTTCGAGTGATTGTCCGCTACTCAATTTTAATTTCTTAGACAAACCAACGACTAAGTATATAATGAAAAGAACCAAAATAAAAGAAATCTTTGACCCCGCTCTTATCGGAACGGAAGTATGTGTCAAAGGATGGGTACGTACCCGTCGCGGCAATAAACACGTTCAGTTCGTCGCTCTCAATGACGGCTCGACAATCAAAAACATCCAGATTGTCTTTGATCTCGAAAAGTTCAGTGACGAAGAACTGAAAGCAGTCACAACCGGTTCGTCGATCTGTGTGACCGGCAAACTCGTTGAGTCGATGGGTAAAGGCCAGACCTGTGAAGTCCAGGCTGAGAAGTATGAGTTATATGGAACCGCTGATCCGACTTCTTATCCTCTCCAGAAAAAGGGTCATACCCTCGAATTCCTCCGTGAAATCGCCCATCTCCGTCCGCGTACGAATACCTTCGGAGCTGTTCTCCGCATCCGTTCGCTTCTCGCCTATGCGATCCATAAGTTCTTCAACGAAAAAGGTTTCTTCTATCTGAATACTCCGCTCATCACTGCCAGTGACTGTGAAGGTGCCGGGGCCATGTTCCAGGTAACGACTCTACCGCTTGAAAATCTGCCTAAGACCGAGGAAGGACAGGTAGATTATTCTAAGGACTTTTTCGGTAAAATGGCAGCTCTGACTGTGTCGGGTCAGCTTGAAGGTGAACTTGGAGCAACCGCTCTCGGAGCGATCTATACGTTTGGTCCGACTTTCCGTGCCGAGAATTCAAATACTCCCCGTCACCTTAGCGAATTCTGGATGATAGAACCCGAAATGGCTTTCTATGACATCACAGAAAATATGGACCTGGCTGAGGAGTTTATTAAATATTGTATCAAGTTCGCTCTTGAAAACGCGAAAGACGATATTGAATTCCTTGCTGAAATGTATGACAAGGAACTTGTCGACCGTTTGAATTTTGTAATCAATAATGATTTTGTCCGTCTGACATACACTGAAGGTGTCAAGATTCTTGAGGAATCAGGCAAGAAATTTGAATTCCCGGTTTTCTGGGGCGCCGATCTTCAGAGTGAACATGAACGCTATCTGGTTGAGGAACACTTTAAGAAACCTGTAATCCTCACCGATTACCCGAAAGAAATCAAAGCGTTCTACATGAAGCAGAATGAAGATGACAAGACGGTCCGTGCAATGGATGTCCTCTTCCCGAAAATCGGTGAGATCATCGGCGGTTCGGAACGTGAGGCCGACTATGATAAACTTCTGAAACGTATTGAGGAACTCGGTATCCCGATGAAAGACATGTGGTGGTATCTCGATACACGCAAATACGGAACGGTACCTCATTCGGGCTTCGGACTCGGCTTTGAGCGCCTTGTGCTCTTTGTCACCGGCATGACCAACATCCGCGATGTGATTCCGTTCCCGCGCACTCCGGGTAACGCCGAATTCTAAAAGAGATAAACGATAAACGAATGTCTGCGAACATGATTATCGCGACATTCGTTTATTTTATATTTAATATTTAATCCTTTCTATCATGAAGCACAAAGTCCTTCTCTCACTCGCTTTCCTGATCGCCCTCGTGATTCCTCAGACCTCGTACGCCGGTTTCAGAATCGGTCCGCGTGTCGGAATGGAAGTCAACAAACTCCATTTCAATTCAAATCTTTTCGATGAACACAACCGTCTAGGATACTGTGCCGGTCTCCAGGCAGAGGTAATGTTCGGACCCATTGGTCTGGATGCATCGGTTCTCTACACCCGTCGCACTCAGGAAGCATATTCCACTACCGAGTCCATCAATATTTCAAAAGACTATATCAGTGTGCCGGTCAACTTGAAGACAAACTTCGGATTGCCGTTGGTCGGTCGAATCATTTCGCCATATATCTTTACCGGTCCTGATTTTGCATTCCTGACCTCGAAACGTGCTATCAATGAGGCATGGGAAAACCGTAAGGTTGCGATTTCCTGGAACTTTGGTTTTGGTGTCGAACTTGTCCGACATCTGCAAATCAGTGCATCCTACGGGATAGGAATTACGAAGCTCAGCCATAAATTGAATTTCACTGAAACCCCGGTTGATGCCAAAGCGCTCGACGCTCGTAACAATCAGTGGACGGTGACTGCCGCGTGGATGTTCTGACAGTATCACACATTGATAAAACGAAAAGAGGGCGTATTTGACGCCCTCTTTTTCGTTTTCGCTGGTTTGCCAAGATTACTTTGTAAAGCCAATCTTGTCGTTGTCGGTTATCTGTCTGATTACCCGACAGGGATTGCCGGCGGCAACAGTCCGCGGGGGAATATCCCGAGTCACGATGCTACCGCACCCGATGACAGCACCTTCACCGATTGTCACACCGGGCATAATCTTTACGTCGCCTGCAATCCAGACTTTATCTTCGATTGTGATTCTGCCGCCGATGAGAGCCCCTTGTGCACGTTCTTCGGGATCGATGCTATGATTGGCGCTGTACATTCCGACATTTGGACCGATCAAAACGTTGTTGCCGATCGTGATTCGCGAGCAATCCAGTAAAACGGCTCCGAAATTAATATAGACATCGTTCCCTATGTAGATATTCTTACCGAATTCGCACGCAAAGTTGGGTTCGATATAAACATTCTCTCCGATGCTACCGAGGAGTTCTTTCAGTAATTCCTTACGTTCTTCCGGTTGTTCGTCGGTTGTCTGATTATAGCGATTGAAGATGTTTTTGGCCGCTACCCGGCGATTGAACAGGTCGGCATCGAAATCGTCATAGACCATGTCGCGCTGCATTTTTTCCCATGCAGTCAAGTGCTGAGTTTCTTTCATTGAAGTGTCTTATTTGGCAGATGGTTTGACCGTTCCGGTTATCTTCAGTGAGAACTTCTTCGTTGATTTAGCGTTTGTCCTTACCTTGACAGCTTTGTTGAATTCGCCCGGACGGCCGGCAGGAAGGTATGTGACCTTTATTTTACCGGTCTCACCGGGTTTTATAGGTGCGGTCGGATAGGTGGGCCGAGTACAACCACATGAGGCGGTAGCTGATACGATTATCAGTGGTTCGGTACCTGTATTCTTGAACTCGAATTCATGACTGACCGGTCCGCCGTCTTCAGAAACAATTCCGAAGTCGTGGGACTTTTCGCGGAAAGTGATTTCGGCGCCCGACTTAGCCGAAGCCAGACTCGGAAAAACAATTGTCGTTATCAAAGCGGCCAGCAAGGAGAGAAAAAATCGGCGTGTCATCATTGTTGTTTGAGCTTGTTAAAGTAATGGGTCAGAACATCATTGGCAGCGACAAAGGAAGAGAGCCGGTTGTCAAGAACCTGGGCTTCATATCCGGCAAGGAGCTTTTCAATTTCGGGATCGGAGTAGAAACGGTTTCTCAAAGTTTCGTTGATTGTTTCATACATCCAGTAACGTGACTGCTCGTTTCGGCGACGTTCGAAAAAGCCATTGGATTTTACGTAGGCGAAGTATCGGTCAATCATTTCCCAGACTTCAGGGATCCCAAGTTCATAATATCCAGAATAGGTCAGCAC
This sequence comes from uncultured Bacteroides sp., assembly GCA_964454925.1. GTDB lineage: Bacteria > Bacteroidota > Bacteroidia > Bacteroidales > Muribaculaceae > CAG-873. The sequence continues at coordinate 9,934 of CAYVXC010000039.1, read as the reverse complement.
CTCCGGCATCCAACCCGAGGTTGTCGGGGGAAACAGGTGAAGTGCGCTCCGGAACTGAGCCTGGGCAAGTCGGGCGCGATCGATATTGTCACCGTCGGCCTTATTGATAACGATACCGTCGGCCATCTCCATGATACCACGCTTGATGCCCTGGAGCTCGTCGCCGGTTCCGGCTAACTGAATCAGCAGGAAGAAATCGACCATCGAGTGCACGGCTGTTTCGCTTTGCCCGACACCGACGGTTTCAACAAATATATTATTGTAACCGGCAGCTTCACAAAGTACAATGGTCTCGCGGGTCTTTCGCGCAACTCCACCGAGTGAGCCGGCCGAAGGTGAAGGGCGAATGAAAGCGTCGGGATGTACCGACAGTTTTTCCATTCGCGTCTTGTCGCCGAGAATACTGCCTTTAGTTCGCTCACTCGACGGGTCGATGGCCAGCACGGCCAGTTTGCCGCCTTCTTTGAGAACATGGAGCCCGAATACATCGATTGATGTCGATTTGCCGGCACCGGGCACACCGGTTATACCGATGCGTCTCGAATTGCCCGAAAACGGAAGACACTTTTCGATTACTTCCTGAGCAACCGCCTGATGGGCCGGAGAGAGACTTTCGACCAGGGTCACGGCTCGGCTAAGCATAGTGACGTCACCTTTTAAAATACCCTCAACAAGTTCGCCTGCCGAAGGAATCGGTTTGCGGCGCGGGCGTTTGTTGAGATAGGGATTGACTGACGGCGGCTGAGCGACACCGCTGTTTACGGTCAGACCTACGTACTGGCTGTCGTTTTCGGGATGTTCCATGAGATATTGTTTCAGGATTTTAGTTTTAGATTAGAAGCGAGGCGGGCGACCACCACCGCCACCGGGTGGAGGGGGCGGCATTCCGGGGCCGCCGGGGCCGTGTTCGGGACGGTTGCGGTCTTTTGGCTGATTGCCCGAGCCGAAGGTATTGAACTTATAAGTGAGAGATACCATGAAGTATCGTGTCAACGAGTTATATCGGGTATCATCGATATAGCTTGCTGTGATATTGCGTTTGATATTTGATTTCTGATTCAGGAGGTCATAGGCGTGAAGACTGACTGTGGCGGCATCCCCGGGAAGGAACCGGTAGCTTAAAGTGGCATTCCACAGCCAAGAACGGCTGTCATATCCGGCGGAATAACCGCTGGTGGCCGTGTAGTCGAGTTCGGTTGAAAGGGTGAGACCGAAAGCTGTATAGTACGTTCCGTTGAAATGACCGCCATAGGAATGAACTGTGCGGTCTGAAGATGCCTGGATTGAGTTTTTGACTGTCTGAAGACCATAGACCGGACGCAGATCAAGTTCGAGATTGGTTGGCCTGAATGCGATTCCCGGACGGATGTTGAAGTTAAACGAATTGGCGGCGTTTCTCAGTCCGTTGCTGAATCCTATGCTATGGCGGAAATTCAAAAGGGTAAAGGCATTGAATGTCCACGTCTTGCGTTTAAAAGGAGTAGAGAAGTTCATGATGCCCATAGCGTTCCAGACTCCGTTCACGTTTTCGTATGTAGTGGTGCGTCCGCCGGTTGTCTGGTCGAAGTCAGTACGCGAAACAATCGAATTCTGTTCAACCGACGCGTTGACCATCGCCATAATCGAACGCTGGGCGTTACTGTTGAAGTCCTGGAAACGCACGCGAAGGTTGTGGGAGAACGTAGGATCGAGGGCGGGATTACCAATGACGACATTAAGGGGATTTGACATGTCGGCTACAGGCTGCAACTGACTGATGGAGGGCTGACTTGCATGGCCGCGATAGTCGAGATTCAT
>CAYVXC010000039.1:5718-8037 GCA_964454925.1 uncultured Bacteroides sp. | reverse complement strand
GTATCGGAAACAACCGGGTCACCTTCCCAACCAAACGGCCATTCAACCGGGTGGTCGTATGTCATTTTGTCGGCATCGTTCCATCGGTAGCTGAATCGATAGGAGAAATTCAGGAAATGGCCTTTCTTGGGATCACCAAGGGGTTCGGTCCATGAAACGCGTGTAGCGAGACTTTTCGATCTGGAGTGGTCAGAAGAATATTGGTCATAAAGATCAATGGAATCGTTGAGAAGATAGAAGCGGTTCCATGAACTCGCGTTTTCGGTCTCTTTAACATTTGAGGTTCGGATATTCGCCATGACAGAGAACGAACGTCCGGGACGCGATTTGAACTTGTGGTTGTAGATTGCCTGGAGACCGAATTCCCATGAATCGCCGTCGGAGGTAGATATGTTGCGCGAACGTGTCACGTCGGCAAAACGTCCCGAACGGGTAAGTGACGAGTCGTTTGAGTAGGAATTGTTGGTATTGTATGACAGATTGGGACGAAGGTCAAAAGTGTTATATTCGTTAGGTTTCCATTGGATTCGGAAATCAGCCCTGACGTTATGTCCTTTGTCGCGTGCATATTTATCACTGTTGAGATACGAAGTCGAGTCGGTGAACAGATACTGCCGTTCCTGGGTCGTGACGGTGCGACGGTCGGTGTTGCTGTACATGACATCACCACCGACACGGAAGATTTCCTCGTTTCCGACATTGAAATTAAGACCAAGGGCTTTTGACCTGGTGAGACCGTTGTCGCCCCCGAAACGTCTGAATCGGTTGGCGGCTCCGTCGGAAAAACCGGGTTCGTTAATATTGTTCATTCCTCCGAGGAGTGTGAGCTGATTCCCGTTCCAGAAACGGTTGACAATGAACGAACCTTTGTAGCGTTCGTCTGTACCATAGCCGACTTCGGCGTTGCCGAACCATCCGTTTTGCATTCCCTTTTTGACCGTCAGGTTAATGACGGTTTCTTCTTCGCCGTCATCGACACCGGTCAGGCGTGCAAGGTCGCTCTTTCGGTCAACAACCTGGAGCTTTTCTACCATATTTACAGGCAGATTCTTCGAAGCGACAGTCGGGTCATCACTGAAAAATTCTTTGCCGTCAACGAGAATCTTCGAGACTGTTTTTCCGTTGGCGGTGATTGAGCCGTCGGTGCCTACTTCAACACCCGGAAGGCGTTTCAGAAGATCTTCGACCACGGCATTTGGCTGTACCTTATATGTGTCGGCACTATATTCCACCGTATCTTCCATTACCTTTATGGGCGTCCTGATTCCGGTGACTTTCGCCTCTCTAAGAAGTGTTGCATTTTCGGTAAATGACAGTTCTTTCATTTTGAGATCACTGTTGGCGACCGAAATATTCTGATAGATATTGGCTGAGCCGACTTGTGAAAGTTCAAGAATATAGCGCCCCTTCTTGACATTGTCGATGGTGTAACGGCCTTTTGCATCGGCCACCGCTCCGCGGACCATTACGCTGTCACGGGGTTGAAGAAGTCTGACGGATGCACCGACAGCCGGTTCTCCGTCACTGTCTTTTACCGAGCCGGTGATATTGTAGGCGAACATAGCGGCGGCACACAGAAGACTGACGGCTGTCAAGCAGGTTCGTTGGAAAAATCCGGCTTTATAAGAAGTCAAAAACATACCAAAACAGGAATGAAAAATTAGTAGTGAATAATGATAGTATAGTTGATAGGATCGGTCATCGGACCTGTAATTTGACTGCTGTTTTGGCTATCAGGTTTAACCTTTGCAACGTTAAATAAAGTTTTTTATTTTTAAAACTCCGTGAAAGCGAGTGGTAACAGAGATTTTACCGACGGCAGACGGTAGACCGAGTTACGGCCGACAAGAAGGACTTCTACATCGTGTTTTGCCAATGTCTCATACTCGAGTAAAGCCTGACGGCACGCTCCGCATGGCGGCACGGGATTTTCGACAAACTGATCGTCGCCGGCTCTGGCGGCAACGGCGATTTTTGAAAAACCGGTGTCGGGATATTGGCTATGGGCATAGAAACAAGCTGAGCGTTCGGCACAAGTTCCCGAGGGGAAAGCCGCGTTTTCCTGGTTTGATCCTGTTATGATTTCGCCGTTTTCAAGAGCTATTGCCGCTCCAACTTTGAAATGGCTGTAGGGCGCATAGCTGCGGTAAGTCGCTTCGCGTGCGAGATCGACCAAGGCACGGTCACTCTGCGAAAGTTCGTCGAAATCCAAAACTTCAACAGGTGTACTGACTTCAAATTTCTTCATGAGTTCAGAACTTTATTTTTGGGAGTGGTTGCTTGAAATTCTTTTAAATATAAAGGCGTGGAATAAGCGGT
>CAYVXC010000039.1:2603-5618 GCA_964454925.1 uncultured Bacteroides sp. | reverse complement strand
GCACCCGTATAGACTTCCATTCTGCGTGCGTCAATCATCGGGACAAGAATCGAATCGGGATCGACCGCATCGGTCGAGAACATTACGCGGGTTGCCAGAAGTTCAAGTGTCGATATGCCGATCAAGGGAATATCGAGGCCGTATGCTAATCCTTTGGCTTCGCTGAGTCCTATCCTGAGTCCGGTGTAGCTGCCCGGTCCAAGAGAAACAGCGACTGCATCGAGCTTTATCTCTTTCTCGGCTGCAAAATCAAGGCACGATTTGATGAAATCGCTCAACAGACGCGCCTGATTCATACCTTCGGTCTCTTCAAGGTGGTGGAGAATCATTCCTTCGGCTGTCAGAGCGACGGAACAAGCTGTTCCCGAAGTTTCTATATTGAGTATAACTGCCATTTTTCAGATTATTTTCAACAAAGGTACAAAATCTTTCTCATTCTTCCCAATCCCGAAGACTCATAATCAGCGTGAAGCGAGCGTTGAGATTAAACGAAGAGTAGGGCGCCCACCGAAACTGGCGAATGCTCCGAGTTTATTTTTCAATCTGACGTTACGGTCTAATAAAGCTTTCGTCCGTTGGCGCCGTATGATCGACATGCAGTAATCTGAAATCTCATCAAAGGTAGTACCGAACCGCCGGTAACGTTCAGGAACACTTCCGGTCGGTTTGTATTTGGCCAATAATAACAGGACATTGAAGGCGGCACTCATCCGGCGGTCGCGGGCTGCCGGTTCAAGTGAAGGGAGAGTATTTTGTATCAATTCCAAAATACTGTCTGTCACGATCAGCGAGTCAAGCCGATTGGTCGAAAAAGTATGTATAAAACTTCCGGGGTGCTGACGATAGAAGTATAAAGGCTCGGAGAGATAGGCTATCCGGCCGGCCCTAAGACATATTTTGGGAAAGATATCAAGATCTTCATAATACAGTCCTTCCGTAAATCTCAACGGTTCCGTGCCTTCGGAGAAAATTTTTGCGTTGACTAAAGTTCCACAAGCGCTGTTAATTCGTCGATGTTGATAAAGAGCAATTTTCAAGGTTTCAGATGCACTCATGATAACTGCCTTTGCAGTTTTGAACTTATCGGGCCAGGCTTCCGTCACGTCTTCGAAGTAACCGCCGATGACAAATGGAACATCATTTTCGACAGCGATGGAATGAAGCCGTTCAAGAGCATCGGGACGCGCTGTGTCATCAGCGTCGATAAAGTAAATCCACTCGCCACGAGCATTCTTAATACCAGTATTTCTTGCGGCTGAAAGTCCACCGTTCCTACGTTGCACAATTCTGAATCGGGAGTCTGAATCTGCTATCCGTTTCATTATAGCCGGGGAAGAGTCGGTTGAACCATCATCTACCATGATGACTTCAAAATCGCTGAGCGTTTGAGCGGAAATTGACTGTAGGGTCCTTTCGAGATATTTCTCGCCGTTATAGACAGGGATGATTACGCTTATCATATTACAACAGGATTAGTTCCGGCCATTTTGGCTGCCGCAATAGTTGTTGCAGATGGGTGGACAAGTATGACATTGCGGGCGATCTTCATCAATGGAAGGTCGTCGTGGTGATCGGTGATGACCGTATCAATATAATAAGGTTGATTCCCGATTCCCTTTGTAATGGCTCTGACTTTGTTCTCTCCTCGACATTCTTCCCTATCAGGGTTGCTTTTCGTAGGAGTGGCAACATAAGCTCCGTTCCATATCCACGGAACGTAGATATCGGGAGCGGCTGTCGCCAGGATTACGGCATCTTTATCCTCGATAATGCTCTTCACTTCAGGTCTCAGCTTTATCTTCGAGAGGAAGCGTTTTTTCACTCCATCAGTAGGGGGTATTAGTGATAAAGCGCCGAATTTCATTCGTTTATGACTGATTAGTCTAAGGCCTCGCAGAATGGCGAGGATTGCCAGACTTATTTTGTTGCCCGGCGATGCTTCAGCGAAGCCTGCTTTGATATACTCGTGGAGAGTATTGCCGTCAACCAGAGTCCCGTCGAGGTCTACGACAGTAAGGGGTTTTAGCGGGTTCTGTTGTCCAGTGACCATGGGAAACGGATTAGGGTGTTGTTATTATATAATGAGAGATCGGGCTTGATTATCGGTCTGGAAGTTGTGACGGTAATGACTGCCGATTTTACAGTCCCTTCGGTCCTGATGGCGGAAAGTACGCCCGACAAAGTCGCGCCGGAGTCTACAGCATCGTCGACGACAAGAATTCGTTTAGCATTGCCGGTGTCTATCGGTTCAAGTTCGGGAGGGACGGGACGTCTGAATGACAGAATACGGCTTTCTGCCATTCTCATGATATTCTTGATCGGGACCGGAAGTTTCCGCACCACACACATAAGAGGTGTCAGGCGGTCTTTACGAGTCGATGAAGGACGACGCGCACTAACTGTCAGATGGCGTACTTCCGGGAATATTTTTTCAGCAATAACGGCCCCTCCCGTGGCTATGCCAATCACGAGATCAGGCGCAAATGGACGACATTTATCCTCCAGGCGTTGGCAAGCGTCCGTGAAATCGGTCTTATTTAGTGTGATGACTCTCATTTTTGTGCAAATATAGCGATTTTTCTCGATTTTTATCCTTATATTTGCACAAAGTAACCTATTCAAAATACCATCATTATCTATGAAAAAATTCTACATTTTACCTCTTTTGGCATTAACCGCGTTCACGGTCGATGCCAAGAATCTGGCTATAAACGGACAAGAGTATGAAGTCGATACTCTTGTGACCCCTCACAAGGTTGGCCCTGGCACGATGTATGCTCACTATCGCGTTCCGAAGCGTCCGCTTGAAATCCATGTGCTTCAGTTCGATCTGAATGATCCGTATATCACCATGGAAGTTTGGAATGGCGGTCAAGCTGCCGTAGCTTGCGAGACTCCAACCTCGGTTTACGGCCGATATGAAGAGAAAGGGATTCAGGTCGTGGCCGCTCACAACGGAGACTTCTTTACGACAAATCTCGGAGAGACCGGTATATCTCGAATGGGCCTGATTGG
>CAYVXC010000039.1:0-2503 GCA_964454925.1 uncultured Bacteroides sp. | reverse complement strand
AAACCCATTGAAATGAAGGTCGTCGAACGCCTTGCCAATCCCGGTCAGATCGAGATTCCTACCGACGGCGCGGTGCTTCACGGAGTCGGTTCGTCGGCCACGGTGCTTGATGCTCTCGAACCCGGTCAAACTGTTACAGTTTCCCTGGCAGCATCTCTACCGTCCTATCCCGAAGTTAAATATCTCCGTGAAGGAATGGGCGGCAGTGGCCATATCATTCTCCGTAACGGTCAGATTACAAATATCAACAACCCCGATTGTCACCCCCGAACCTTTATGGGAATCAGCCAGGACCGGAAAACCGTATGGTCAGTTATCGTCGACGGACGTTGGGCACCCTCGGCCGGTATTGATCTTGACGACGAAGGTCGTGTGCTTCAGTGGCTCGGTGCATGGGACGGTATCAATCTTGACGGTGGCGGATCATCATGTATGGTGGTCAACGGTGAGATCGAAAACCATCCGAGTGACGGAACCGAACGCGCGGTCGGTAACGGTGTGATTTTCTATTCGACGTCTCCTAAAGACGATGTACTGGCTTCAATCGCGTTTCCTCCCGGCGATTATAAATTCCCTGTAGGCACCAAATATGAACCAGAATTTTACGGATTCAATAAATATGGTCTGTTACTTACTAAAAATACCGAACAAGTCCATTTGTCAACTGATGATCCCATCGGAACTATTGGTGACGGCGAGAAGGCCATCACAATGTCTACCACTCCTTGCAAAGGTGTCCTGAATGCTTCGCAATGGAGTACAGCGACGGTTTCAGTCCCTGTGGAAGTCGTCTTTGCCGAAGCCGAGTCTCCTATTACAAAGGTAGTTGTGTCAAATTTAAGAGCTATTGAAATACCCCTGACGGCTGCTGTCGGTCCTCATAGCTATAAAATTGATCCCGCTACGGTTCAATGGAAGTCGGAAGATCCCGAAATCGCCGTTGTCAACCAGGGATTTATCACCGGCGGATCTAAGAACGGAGTTACGACCATAACCGGTACATCCGACCACTTCAAAGGCTCGTTCACTGTAACACACGAAAGCTACGGAGACGGATCTGTCGGCGGTTATACAAGTAAAGTATTCGATGGTATACCTGCTGAAAAACTCAGTCTCAAGCAGAGTGGAGGCACCGGTCTGAAAGCTACCGATAACGGAGATGGTTTTACGCTGACTTATACAGGTAACGGATCGGGTCGCGGAAGTTATATCCAGGTTGGCGATTCAACAGGTAAGATAATTACCCACGGCACGCCTGATATGATTTATCTGACGATCAATCCCGGAGATGCTCCTGTCACTCAGATCTCGATGAATTTCAGTGACCAGTTGGGTAACCGTGGTTCGGTTACTTTTGAAGCCCATGACAGTAACGGCCAACTCATTCCCCTCGAGCCCAACAAGACTCTGACCATGAGCACGTATATTCCCGTTGAGAAGGCTTATTCATATCCCGTTTCTTTCTCGGGACTACGTTTCACAATGGGTGCATCGGCTAAAAATACCGAATTTAAAATCGAAATACCCGAGTTCTACTATCAGTATCCTTATGCAACGAATGGTGTTGAAGACATCACAGTTGACAGCCCCTCAGCAAATGTTCCCGAAGGTACATATGATCTGAACGGACGCCGCGTGCAGGAAGAACCCACCGCCCCCGGTATCTATATCAAGAATGGAGAAAAAGTTCTTGTAAAATAAACAGATATAAATCTTTATAAAAATAATTATAACACCCGGTCTCAGGCGAACTTTGTCCTGAGGCCGGGTGTTATGCTTGCGGAATTTGGATAAAAGCCTGATAACTTGTCGGCACCCGGAAATACAAGCCCAATTAAGATAATTTAATAAAGAAATTTTTCCTTAATTTTGTAAAATCAACTCGAAAATACCGAAACTTTTTGTACCTTTGTAGCGGTAAACAAGGACTTGACGGAATAAATATCCGTCGGACCTGTAAAACCCTTTTTAATAGATAAATATAAATTTCAAGTATACTAACTTTAAAATTATTTCTTAACAATGAGCAATCTCGAAGAAGTAAAGAAAGCCCGCATCGCCGGTATTAAAGAAGACCTGGTGAAGTATGGTATCAAAGGCACCACTGAAGTAGTTTACAACCCCACTTACGAAGAACTTTATAAGGAAGAAACTCTTCCCTCGCTTGAAGGCTTCGAAAAGGGTGTTGAAACCGAACTTGGTGCTGTCAACGTAATGACCGGCGTTTACACCGGCCGCTCGCCCAAAGACAAATTCATTGTCCTTGATGAAAACTCGAAAGACAACGTCTGGTGGACAACCGAAGAATATAAAAATGATAACAAACCCGCTACTGAAGAAGCTTGGAAAGCTTGCAAGTCCCTTGCAGTTGACGAACTTTCTAACAAAAAACTCTATGTAGTCGATGGTTTCTGCGGCGCCAACAAAGACACCCGCATGGCTGTCCGCTTCATCATGGAAGTTGCATGGCAGGCTCACTTCGTGACCAACATGTTCATCCGCC
>CAYVXC010000038.1:14152-15353 GCA_964454925.1 uncultured Bacteroides sp. | reverse complement strand
ATGATTGTCTCGGAAATTTCGAATGATTTGAAGAGTTTCCCAATCAACTTCGATGCGGCAAATATGTTTGAAATCAATGTTCGCTTTGGTCGTGTGCGAAATCAAATAATGATGATTTCGATCTCACTTTTATAACACAAAGATACGGCTTTTTGTTGGCATCGCCAAAACCGAAGAGTTAATTTTACTTGACAATCTGATCAGTTCCGGAGTCATCTTAACAAGAGCCAAACCCTGGCCGATCTTGATGTCTTATAAATTCAAATAGGATTTCAAGACCTCAACATACTCCTCAAATGCTTTTATTCCTTCGTCAGTTATCGAGCAAGTCGTTCGCGGTCGCTTTCCTGACAATCCTTTCTCAACGGAGATATAACCGGCTGACGACAGCTTATCAATCTGCACGCTGAGATTACCGGCCGTAGACTCTGTTTTCTCTTTGAGATAGACGAAGTCAGCTTCTTCCACGTTCATCAGAATGGACATTATTGCAAGCCGGAGTTGCGAATGTAGAAGTGGATTCAGTTCTTTCATTCTTGATTGGCTTTACGATTCAAGATATGACCGGGAACAATCATCAGCACGATCCAGGTGATGATAAACAATGGCATGTACCAGTTTATAAACAATGGAACTCCGCCTGCGACACAACATGCCGTTATCATTCCGACGATCAGCCCGATAAAACCACCGGCTACAAAAGATTTCTCCTTGATAATCAATCCTTGTGCGATTTCACAAGTCGAACATGCAAGTAGTGAATAAACCAACATTGCACTCCAACAATTTATCTCGCCCAAAAGGTCAAATCCAAGACAAATCAATGATAAGACTATCTCTGAAAAGCCAAAAATCGACCATAAACGTGAAGTAATTTTGTCTGAATATGTCACCGTTCCAAATTTACGCTTTTCTTTACGCGCCATAATCACTGTCGCCGGAAATCCGATTAACGGAATGGCAAACCAAAGCCAATTCCATGCACCTTGGTGCGTAACCGATAGCGCTATCCACACGGCTACAGTTACTACCACTATTATATAACCCCACATGAGCAAAATATTTCCGCTTCCAAGATAACGGGCTTTTGTGCGGGCGATCATCGCTGTTATGAGTTCGAGACTCTCTTTTTCAGTAAGTTTCTTTTCTTCCATGATAGTGTTTGTTATCGTTTGACGTTTGGTTTATTTTATAAACCATT
>CAYVXC010000038.1:10291-14052 GCA_964454925.1 uncultured Bacteroides sp. | reverse complement strand
GCCTGCTCTTTCATATCATTTCTGTCATAGTAAGAAATGAGATAATTGTAGCTTTTAACGTACTCATCAAGATAGTTATTCTTATTAGCCGGATTTGCATATTCCGGATTAGAGTTCATAACGGCCAACAGTTTGTTAATTGTCTCAACCGCATCTTCCTGAGCAACACGCGATCTTGTCACCTGAAGAAGAACTTTACGCCACAGATAGCTTGCGCTCGGATTCTGAGGATCAATTGCTTTATTGATCATAGCCAAACCCTGATCTCCATATTTGGTACGCTTTTCCATATCGTCACCCGACACTGACGATGCAATCAGTGAACGAAGTGCGCCGGTATATAAGTCACTGTTAGACAGAGAATCAGCAAGGAAAAGATCATTGAAAGCATCAGCGGCCGCAAAATAATTTTCCTGGTGATTATAGATGTCGCTCAGTTCGCGGAGAAGGCCCGGATCCTTAGGCATATCAACCAGAGCGTTCTGAATAAACACAATGGCTACTGAATCTTGATTGGCATTCTGGAGAAGAGACGAATGGAGACGATAGTCACTCGTGTTGTAACGGCCCTTGAACGCCGGATTTGCGAAATATGCCTTACTCTTTTCAAGCGCTTCAGCCTTGCGGTCCATAGCGTCGAGTGAACGAACTGTCAGACGGCTCAAGGTAAGGTTAGAGGGATCGTCCTGAAGAACTTCCGAAGCAATTTTGTATGTTTCGGGATAGTTCTCCGAAGCGTAGAGAAGCACAGCATAGCGAGCTTTATCCTGCGGGAAGTGGTTGGGGTTCTTGATATATTCGCCATACTGGGTTGCTGCACGCGACCACTGGTCGTTCTCGTAATATTTTTCAGCAAGTTCGCGCTGAGCAAGCGCTGAATTGGGCTGCTTTTTCAGAAGTTCTTCCAGGCGCTGAATTGCATACTGAGGAACAATTCGGAAATAAGTATTGGCATATTTAACATAGCCCTCGGGGTTATCCTGGTCGAAGGTGATTGCCTGTTCATACCATGTAGCGGCCTGATTGAAGTCCTTGGCATCAGCTGTGCGGTCGCCTTCAAAGATATAAATTGCAGGATCTGTATTTTTTGAATCCTTACGTGCTTTCTGAAGGTTCTTTTCAATCTCTTTTTCGTATGCCACAGGGTCTGCGTTATAATAAGCGCGGGCAATATCTACTGAAATTTCGCTGTTCTTCTTTGCAAAAGAAAGTGCTTTCTTGAAGTTGGCTTCAGCAGCCGCTTTATTCTTGCCGAGCAGATTGAGGGCTCCGAGACCGACATAGTTATAAGGATTTTCTGCATTGGCAGCTATACCCTGTTCGAAATATGTCTTGGCTTTCGCATTATCTTTTTTTGCAAGATAAGCCTGGCCGAGATAATAGTATGCCAAAGCTTTGTCTGTGTTGGCATCATTGATATTCCGTTCGAGAATGGTAATTGCATTATCGAACTGGCTTGCCTTGTAGTACTCGATACCATCTTTATAACCATGGGCACCGGCGGTTAAGGAAGCACCCAGAAGAAGGGCTGCGATGTAATTGAATTTCATGAACGTTATACGAAATTAATGTTAGTTTTCAAACAAAATCTTTAATCCTCACTCAACCGGATGGTTTATGTGAGTATTTCTCCGTAAAGGTACAAAAAATTTCGGACAACGATAGTGTTCTTACACCAAAATTGACTCCCTACCCTAATATATTATTTATTGTTAACATTTAACGGAGACCGAATCCCCTAAGAGGTTCGGTCTCCGTCAAATGTATAATCTGTATTTACTGTCAGTTCACTTCATAGATTTGAACATTAACTCTGGCGGGCATAATACCCGTTTTCATTATCAGACGCTGGCCGTCTTTTCCGGTAACAAAGGAGTAAAAACCTCCGAGCGGACCACCGGGCGATGCTGTCGTAATCATGTAGATGGGTCGTGTTAACGGATAATCACCTGAATAGATATTTTCCTGAGTTGGTGCGTATGCCATAACCGAATTATTCATAATCCTAATGGTCTTGACACCCGACTCTTCCATCCGTTTATTTATTTCCGCGCCGTCAATCGCTGTGGTGTCTTTCAACTCGGCAACAAGTTTTTCAGTATTGTCGGCTGCGTTATGATCAGAATAAGTCGAGAGATCGGTCGTTAGCCAACTCACACCAATGACACCGATTGCATATTTGTTCGATTTGACTCTGTCAAAGATGGCTTTAACACTACCGGCATTAACAACAACGGTTGTGTCAAACGGCGCGCCTTTCATAAGTTTATCTCTCATATAGGTTGCCAGCCCCGAACCGGGATCGTCAACCATCACACGAATTCGTTTATCAGGTGCTCCCGGCTGAATCTGAGACCAATTGTTAACACGTCCGGAAAGAATATTAGAAATTTCTTCCATCGAGAGTTTAGACACCGGATTTTCAGGATTGACTATCAACGCGACTGCATCAACCGCTATTTTCATACTGCGGACGTTCTTGGTCTTGTTATCTTTTTTCAGACGGTCCTTTTCTGCATTTGTCAGGTCTCTACCAACAACAGCCATTCTTGTATCGCCTGATAAAAGCCTCTGGAGAGCTTCCGCCTGACTGACATATTGACAGCCGATCGAGACTTTGGGATAGATGCTTTCAAAAACATCAATCTCCTGATTCATAATGTTCTCAAAGCTTTTGTCACATACAATCGTTGCCGCCCCGCTGGTGGTCGAATTACCCGTCTTTGAATCACACGATGTCAAGACGCTTATGCCGGCGATAAATGTGACAGCCGCGGTTAAAATCTTTTTCATTTTATCTGTCTGTTAGCTTGAGTCTATCCAAGTTTTTACATTCTGGAATCAATTCCGGCCCACTGACGCCAAGCGCGGAAAATCCCATATATAATCAGTACTATACCGATAACCCATCTCAGCCATGCGATACTCTCTGTCCATCCAAAGAAGTTAATAAGTAATAGAATACCCATACCTATGTAAACGATAACCATTATGAGAGCAAAAACTCCACGCATCGCCTTATTGGGTGTAAAACCTGTTTTTTCTTCAGTTTCTTCGGTGCCGTGCATTTGTTCACGATATTTGCGGAAAGCTTCGTTGTCTTCTTCGTTACGTTTCATGATGTTTATGTGTTTTGTGTTAATAATGTGATGTTTTATATTTACAACAAAATATTTCCGCAAGTGTTCAACGATGCCACCCTAAACTTGTCCTTTCCCTACCCCATTGCCTGATGACCTGGCCAAGCTTTCAGTTTTTTAAGATTCAAAAGAGTCTGAATGTCTTGTTTATGTCCAAAAAATTTCGTATTTTTGTAAGTTTCCAAAATTATGATTAAATATGAAAACACAACCGCATGATTCCCCCACCCGACTGACAAGCAGCAAAAAAAGAACTGCAGAGCAATCTGGTGTCTCAAATATATCAAACATTATTGTCGAAGGCGCTCGGGTAAACAATCTCAAGAATGTTACAGTCGAGCTGCCACGAAATCAATTTATTGTTGCCACCGGGCTTTCCGGTTCCGGCAAATCCTCTCTTGTCTTTGATACTCTTTATGCCGAGGGGCAACGTCGGTATGTCGAAAGCCTGAGTGCCTATGCACGTCAATTCCTCGGTCGTCTTCAAAAGCCGGATTGCGACCGTATTAAGGGTTTACCGCCGGCAATTGCTATCGAGCAGAAAGTCAACACGCGTAATCCGCGGTCTACGGTAGGAACGTCAACTGAAATATATGATTATATGCGGCTCTTATATGGTCG
>CAYVXC010000038.1:0-10191 GCA_964454925.1 uncultured Bacteroides sp. | reverse complement strand
GAGTTATCGAAATATGAGAACCGGGAGATATATTTACTTGTCGACCGAATGGTCAAACCATCGGATAAAGATGAATGGTCCCGGCTCGCAGAATCGGTTGAAACCGCCTTTTTCGAAGGCAGGGATAAAATGAAAATCATTCGTTTTCTCGAAAATGGTACGACTGACTCTTTCGATTTTTCGAAAAAGTTTGAAGCCGACGGAATAACATTTGTTGAACCGACGGAACAAATGTTCAACTTCAACAACCCTTATGGTGCATGTCCGACTTGTGAAGGTTTCGGGAAAACAGTCGGCATTTCGCCCGATTTAGTCGTCCCGAACCAGGAATTATCAGTCTTTGACGACGCAGTCGCATGTTGGAGAGGCGAAAAAATGAGCGAGTGGAAAAAAGACTTCATCCACATTGCTTCTAATTATTCTTTCCCTATACATCGGCCATATAAAGACCTTACCGATAGCGAGCTCAAACTTTTATGGGAAGGCAACTCAAGTTTTCCGGGTATCAACGGTTTCTTCAAATGGGTTGCTTCTCAACAGCAGAAGATACAATATAGAATAATGTTGGCTCGCTATCGCGGAAAAACCGTCTGCCCGACGTGCCACGGAAGCCGTCTCCGTCAGGAAGCTGCTTATGTAAAAGTCGGAGGTAAATCTATTACTGATCTTGTCACTATGCCGATCAGTTCTCTCAGTGTCTGGTTCAGCGAATTGACGCTTGAACCACGACAGGAAGCTATCGCCGAACGCATTTTGGTGGAAATAAAAAACCGCCTGAAATTTCTTGAAAATGTCGGTCTCGGATATCTGACCCTTGATCGTCTGAGCAACTCTCTTTCGGGTGGTGAAAGCCAACGAATAAATCTCGCCACTTCGCTTGGAAGTAGTCTTGTCGGTTCACTTTATATACTTGATGAGCCCTCGATTGGTCTCCACTCGCGTGATACGGAAAAACTTATAAATGTACTCCAAGACCTGAAGAAATTGGGAAATACCGTGCTGGTTGTAGAACACGACGAAGACATCATGCAGGCGGCTGACTATCTCGTAGACGTGGGCCCCAAAGCAGGTTCTCACGGTGGGAACATCATTTATCAGGGTCCGATGGACACGAATCTTGAAGTCCCGGAATCCTACACTCTCAAGTATCTGAAGGGTGAAATGAAAATTCCTGTCCCGAAATCGAGACGTAAATGGAATTCATATATAGAAGTTAAAGGTGCCCGTGCCAATAATCTCAAAAATATCGATGTTCGTTTCCCGTTAGGCGTGATGACTGTTGTAACCGGAGTCAGCGGTTCCGGGAAATCCACCTTGGTCCGAGACATTCTCTATCGTGCTATGGTTCGTGAAATTGAGAAAACAGGTGATGCACCGGGCCGTTTCAGCGGACTTGGCGGTGATTTCCGAAAAGTTGAGGAAGTCGAGTTTATTGACCAGAACCCTATTGGTAAATCGTCGCGTTCTAATCCTGCTACATACCTGAAGGCTTATGACGAAATACGCAAACTTTTTGCTGATCTTCAGGCATCAAAGCAGATGGGATTTACCCCTGCATATTTTTCATTTAATACCGAAGGCGGACGATGCGAAGAATGTAAGGGCGAAGGCCGGATAACAATCGAGATGCAGTTCATGAGCGACATCACTGTCGAGTGCGAGGAGTGTCACGGTCAGAGGTTTAAGCCCGAAGTTCTTGAAATTAAATACAGGGACAAGAATATCTTCGATATCCTCGAAATGACCGTTGACGATGCTATCGAATTTTTTGGAGAAAGCAAAGGCGCGACCGAACGTAAAATTGTTGAACGGCTACGTCCTCTGAGCGATGTCGGGTTGGGCTATATTAAACTGGGTCAGTCGTCATCGACTCTCTCCGGAGGTGAAAATCAACGTGTGAAGCTTGCCTATTTTCTTGCCCGGGAAAAAGCAGTAAAGACACTGTTTATTTTCGACGAACCAACCACGGGTCTCCATTTCCATGACATCAACAAACTTATGTATTCGCTGAATCGTCTCATTGAGCATGGTCACACCGTTATCATTATCGAGCACAACATGGATGTCATCAAGACTGCTGATCACGTCATAGACATAGGTCCTGAAGGCGGCGACCGGGGAGGCCAAATTGTTGCCACCGGAACGCCTGAAGAAATTGCCGGCTGTCCGGAAAGCTACACGGGTAAATTTCTTGCTCCTAAACTTGCTGAACCATAAGCGGTTCTAAAATGTTTAGTAGGCATAAATCTTTAATGCCGAACAACATGAAATTTACCAAAATTGTCGCTACGATCAGCGATCAACGCTGTGATACAGAACTTCTTAAAAGCCTTTATGATGCCGGAATGAATGTTGTCCGTCTAAACACGGCCCATCTCAAGTCCGAGGGATTCAGGAAAATAGTTTCAAATGTCCGTTCTGTTTCTGAGGATATTGCTATCATGATTGATACGAAAGGTCCGGAAATAAGAACGACCACAAATGTGGACGACCGTGATATAACCTACCCCAAAGGAACCGAGGTCACTATAGCCGGCGATCCCGACAAGCTGACTGATGATCACCATATTTATGTGAACTACCCGTCCCTCGCCGGAGACGTCAGGCCGGGACACCATATTTTGATCGATGACGGTGAGCTCGACTTTTATGTCGACTCCGTAAATGATAATGATATTAATGCCACTTCTATGAACGACGGAGTCCTGGGTTCAAGAAAGAGTGTGAATATTCCCGGAGCTGATCTGAAGCTTGCATCGTGCTCTGAACGCGATATCGAAAACATCCGTCTTGGAGCCGAACTTGGAGTCGATTTTGTGGCACATTCTTTTGTCAGAAGTCGGGAGGATGTCGAGATTGTAAAGCGACATATCGAAGAGGCCGGTGGCCGGATGAAAGTCATCTCCAAGATTGAGAATCAGCAAGGTGTGGATAACTTTGACCAGATACTTGACGCTTCATACGGCATAATGATAGCCCGTGGTGACCTTGGTATAGAAATAGCGGCAGAACGGATTCCTGCTCTTCAGAAGATGATGATCCGTAAATGTATCGACAAACACAAACCCGTGATCGTGGCTACCCAGATGCTTCATTCGATGATTGAGAATCCGCGTCCGACGCGTGCGGAAGTAAGTGATGTCGCTGCCGCAGTCGAACAGCGAGCCGATGCCATCATGCTTAGTGGTGAGACCGCGAAAGGGAAATATCCCGTGGAGGCCGTCCGGACAATGGCACGAATTGCAGAAGAAATCGAAGGCACCATTGATACGGACCCGTTGAAAGTACCACCGATGTCCGACGGAGAAACGACCTCTTTCCTTGCGCGACAGGCAGTCATCAGTCAGGTAAGATTAGGGACCAAAGCTATTTTGACAGATACATTTACCGGTCGAACCGCACGTTACATCGCTTCTTTCCGTGGAAAAATACCGACTTTTGCTATCTGCTATCGCCCTGAAGTAAAACGTTGGCTCGCTCTCAGCTACGGAATTACGACTTTCGAGGGTAATCATCCTATCAACGAGACTCAAAGCATCGTTGGAACGGTCAAATACGCTCTTGAAAACAGATGGCTTTATGCCGATGATCTGGTCGCCTATCTCGGCGGTCGCCCCGGAGAAGGCAATCTGACGACATTCCTCGAAATTGACCGGCTCGACCATGTCATCAAGCCTTGACATTCACCTACTTAGAAATCCGTATTCAGTTTGAATACGGATTTCTATATGCGATATTTGAAATTTGAATTTCTTGTCCCGGAAATATTGTTAGCTATTGCATATTCCAATGCTTTTGGTTGCCCGACGAGGACACACAAATCTTTCGCACGGCTAATAGCCGTATATATTAGATTCCTATATAACATCGGTCGGTGTTCCATCGTCACCGGCATCACCATATTACGTATCTCCGAACCTTGAAGCTTGTGGACTGAGGTCGCATAAGCGAGTACAAGTTCTCCTATCTCTTTACCTTTATATATCGAAGTTCGACAATCTGAGAAACTTACAGTCAATGAGCCTGTCGATTCGTCTACTTCCGTAATTCTCCCTGTCTCACCGTTATAGATTCCACGCCCAGCCGAATTCGTTGTCTGCATTACGGGGTCTCCTAATCTCATTATCGTCTCTCCACGTTCGATTTGCGGACCCGATGGATTCAATCGGTTCTGGAGCTCGACATTAAAATGACGTACCCCGAGTTCTCCAAGTTGCTGAGGTGTGACAACGAGAATGTCCATAGGACTGACCCCGAATTTCTCCGGAAGTTCTTCCGCTACAAGGTTCATGACTTTATCTTTGATTTCTTTGATACCCACAGCCTCAACGAACATAAAGTTTCGCGTTTCATCAAAAACGGGAATTTTTCCAGCATTTATTCTTCTCGCGCCCTCCGAGATAAGACTGCCTTTCGCCTGACGAAAGTTCTCTGTCAGGGTTACTGTCGGAACTTTTTTAGATGCGATAAGATCTCTCAGTACGTCTCCGGCCCCGATTGATGGAAGTTGGTCGACGTCTCCGACTATAATCAGTTTTGTATCACGTCGGACCGCTTCGAGAAGATGATTCAGCATCACCTGTTCGAGCATGGAGCCTTCATCGATGATAATTACATCAGCATCAATTTTCTTCGTTCTGTATCCTTCACCTTGTCTATAACCGAGAAGCCGGTGGATTGTCGAAGCTTCCATCCCGGTTAGGGTTGACATTCTCTTCGCCGCTCTTCCGGTCGGTGCCACCAATACAACTTTTTTACCGGTATTTTTGAGTATATCCAAAATGCCCTTCAATACTGTTGTTTTCCCGGACCCAGGACCTCCGGTCAGCACTGTCACCGGGTTTGTTAACGCCATCGCGATGGCTTCCCGTTGCGCGTCGGTATATCGATGTCCTGCTATATCGAATTCAGGAATTTCGAAACGATCAATGTCATCGACCGGATTCGAAAGCATTTCCCTTAATATCTTCGCCACTCCCGTTTCCGCTTTATAAAATACCGGAAGATATAGTCCGCCGTTGTCTTCTACCAGTCTTCCGGATTCTACGAGAGCTGGTATTTGTTTCTCGACTTCCGCTTCGGGGATACCGGTTATTTTCGACGCATAGCTGACGGCTTCTTCAGGCGTGGCAAAAAGGTGGCCGTCCTCAGCATAGTGTTTGACTGCCGTCAGTAACGCACCTTTCAGGCGTCGCGGATCATCAGCCGCAATTCCTAAATGTTTCCCTATTTTATCTGCTGTAAAAAATGACAGCCGCCACACTTCCTCTACCATTGAATAGGGATCGGATTCGATTATATCGCTTACTCTTTTCCGGTATTTTCCAAAGATCCTGTCAACAAACATTTCCGGTACTCCGGCTGAATATAACATCAAGGCTACATCAAGCGGCTTATCATAGAGCCTTAAACTGTTGGAAGCTTCAAGAAGACGGGCCTCCCCTACTCCTTGAACATCCTTAACTTTCAATGGATCAGTCACCAGCAGATCGATAACTCCGGGACCGTATTTATCAACGAGTCTCGACGCATACACCTTTCCTATTCCACCTACTGCACCCGAGGCAAGAAATGACTTCACGCCCTCGGGCGTTATCGGAAATGTATTGTTTTGAGAATATTTTTGAGTGTTTTCCATACTTAAAGAACGCCTTTCCTGACCTCTAAGTTTACAGGGCCACGACACTTTCGCATCGCGGCCCTGTATAACGAGTAAGGTTCTTTAATAATTACTTTTTGGCAATTCTGAAAACCGTGCCTTCTATCAGAGAAACATATACGTCACCTGTTGTCGGATCGACATCAATGCCGTTAGTCTCGCTTACACCGAGAGGCAATGACCAGATTACTTTTTGTTCAAGGGGATCAACCGCTGTAACAATTCCGCGACGCGAACCGGCATAGACAACACCGTCTTTTTCGAGGACTATACACGGCGCATGTTCATAACCGAGGCCCATATCCACCGTCCAGAGTTCTTTAAATACGGGGGACGTAGCATCGACTGCAACCAGTTCACCGTCCATTGTTTTGGCATAGACTCGTGTCATGTCTTCGCTGTGACCGAGGCTTTCTCTGTATCTGTGGCTGTTGTCGCGCCAGATGGTTTTTCCGGTTTTACGGTCGATGGCAGTCATGAAGCGGTCAGGAGCGACTACAAAAACATAATTATCGGTTACAACGGGAACCACGTTACCCGGTCCGAGCTGATTATTCTTTTTGCCATTGTTCCATACCCATTTAAGTTTGCCGGTTTTCAAATCGAGACAACGTAGATTCGTGTCCCAGGCCCCGAAGAATATTTCTCCGTTGTCAATTACAGGAGCAGCCTGACAATAATTAAACAGCGAATCGTATGTCCAGATTACTTTTGCATTAGCCGGGTTGATACGCTCAATTCTTTTATAACCGCCCTGGATATATGATCCGTCAGCAAACAGACCATCCGCAACGTATGGACCTTCCTTCGAAAGCAGTTCTTTCTTGCTTTTACCGGCCTGAGCATCAAGATACATCACTCGATCGCATGTCGGGAACGATATCAGCCCTTTTTCTACAGCTACGGGACGAGAAAACAGCGACGCGGGAGTCTGAACCGACCATTTAAGGTTACCTGTTTTCTTGTCAATTGCTCGTGCCTGACCAAGGCTGTTTCCGAAATAGACATTGTTTCCGTCAAATCCGAGACGGGTAAAGATTGAAGCTGAGTCGGCCCATATTTTTTCTACTACAAATCCTTCCGGGGATGACCATTCAGTTTGTGCGGTAGCCTTAAGTGGCTTGTGCGTTGTTCTGTTAGCAAGCGCAAATTTGGGTTCGGGCTTGTCTTGTCCTACAACTTTATTATACACCACGGTTGCTTCGGGCTTGACATCTATGACCGAATAGCCGAATCCGTCACCTTTCATAGCCAAAGCTCTCAACATAACGCCTTCGATGTCACCGATGTCATATCTCATCCAACGGTGATAGTGACCGTTGATATGGCCAATTACCGGATAATCAAGCAAAATAGCGGCATAATCTTCCCAGTTATCGAGATCATCTTTCTGAATGGGATAGTGGTTGAACGACAGGACTCTTTTTCCGGGTGTGACTTTTTCATCAAGAGTCTTCCTCAACCAGTGAAGATCTTCCTGTTTGATATGACCGTCGCCCATCTTCATGAACGGACCACAGTTTATACCTATTATTATAAGGGAATCTACTTCATATACGAAACGGTCTGACCCGAAAGTGTCAACAAAAGTTTTTGTGGCGCTTTGACTCCATGTGTTCTCGTGATTGCCGGGAAGAACGATGAGCGGAAGGGTGATCCCGTCAAGAATCTCCTTTACGTTCGCTATTTCTGAGTCACTGCCTTCGTTGGTAAGATCACCGTTGATTATTACATAATCATAGTCACCTTTGTTAACTTCTTTTACAGCCTCACGGAGCTGTTTGTCATTTTCATTGCCCGGCGTTACGTGTATGTCACTGAAGACCGCAAATTTCTGAGCATTAAGCTGAAATGCGCCCAGTAACATCATCGACGCCACAAGCGTTCTGAAGTTCTTTTTCATTATTTGAATTATAGATTGGTTAGTTTTGTAGTCGGGTTGGATTTTCCGTCATACGATGCTGTTAAATCCGAAAAATTTTGGTAAAGGTAGCAAAAAATTTCGTATCTTTGTATTCTAAGATGAAAAAGATTGACCGAGAAACAGTAAACCGCATTCTTGATGCAGCTGACATAGTGGAAGTTGTCAGCGATTTTGTCACCTTGAAACGTCGGGGTGCCAACTATATCGGATTGTGTCCTTTTCACTCTGAACGTACCCCATCCTTTTCCGTATCAAAAGCCAAGGGCATCTGTAAATGTTTCAGTTGCGGTAAAGGCGGTAGCCCCGTTAACTTCCTCATGGAGCTGGAACAGATGAGTTATCAGGAAGCTCTGCGCTGGCTGGCAAAAAAATATAACATTGAGATTAAGGAACGCGAAGAGTCGGCCGAGGAGAAAGCCGAAGCCTCTCTGCGCGAAGCTATGTTTGCGGTCAATCAGTTCGCGATGGAACACTTCGAACATATTCTGCGTGATACCGATGACGGACGCGACATAGGCCTTGCATATTTTCGTGAACGCGGAATCAACGACGAGAGCATCCGGCGCTTCCATCTCGGCTACGCACTTGAAAAAAGTGATACGCTTATCAACGACGCTGTCAAACACGGCTTTACTGTCGATAATCTGGTAAAAACCGGACTGGCTGCGGTATCTGACCGTGGTCCTTACGACCGGTTCCGCGGACGCGTTATCTATCCTGTCCACTCAATTTCAGGAAAGGTCGTTGCTTTCGGTGGTCGAACTTTGCGGACCGATAAAAGTATCGCTAAATATGTAAATTCGCCTGAATCTGAGATTTATTCCAAGAGTCGGGAACTTTATGGTCTTTATCAAGCGCGTCGCTCAATCGTATCCAAAGACCGTTGTATTCTTGTCGAAGGATATATGGACGTAATCTCCATGAGTCAGTCGGGGGTCGAAAATGTCGTTGCCTCTTCGGGTACTTCGTTGACCGATGGCCAGGTTCGTCTCATTCACCGCTTTACCAAAAATGTTACTGTCATCTATGACGCTGATGCCGCCGGTATTAAGGCGTCCCTGCGCGGTGTTGACATGTTGCTTGCCGAAGGACTGAATGTCAGTGTTGTGTTGTTTCCTGAAGGCGAGGACCCCGATTCATTCGCTCAGTCCCATACCTGTGAAGAACTCACGGACTATCTGAGGGATAATGAAACGGATTTCATTCGTTTTAAGACAAAAATTCTTCTTGATGATGCCGCCGAAGACCCTATACGACGGAGTCACGCTATTGCCGACATACTGAAAAGTATCGCTGTCATTCCCGATAATATATCTCGTCAGGTTTATATCGAAGAGTGCTCGCGTCGCTTCGGAATCGATGCTAAGATACTCTCGCTCGAAGTCGCTAAGGGTGTCGCAAAGATTGCTGAGGACGCTTTCATAAGAAAAGAGCGTGAGAAATCTGCCGCCACCCTTGAAACGCCGGTTGCTTCTCCTG
Organism: uncultured Bacteroides sp.; assembly: GCA_964454925.1. Lineage (GTDB taxonomy): Bacteria > Bacteroidota > Bacteroidia > Bacteroidales > Muribaculaceae > CAG-873. Next base: position 1,129 of record CAYVXC010000038.1, on the reverse strand, counting down.
CTGACCGGCCTCCGTTGGATTTCAATCCTCTTGAGCCTTTTGAAAGGGCACTTGTCCGCTATATTGTCCGCTATGGTATGCTGAAACTCTGTGATGCTTACGACGAGAACAATCAGGTCATACCTATGACCGTGATGGAATATATCTTATGTGAGCTAAATAACGATGAAATCGAGTTTAGCGATTCCCTGTCTGTCATGCTTCTAAAACATACCGCTGAACTCGCTGAATCTTGGCCCTCGTATCAAGAAGAAATAGCGACGAAGATGGAAGCCGAGAGAGCAAAGCTCAAGGAGGATGGAATGAACAGAATCAGAGAAACCGCAACAAGTCTGTCTGAAATCCAGGCCGCAGAAGCCGATCTCAACGTCAATATCGAGGACGAAATTGCACGAATTGAGACTTCATCACGTCGAACCTATTTTGAACGTAATCTGATAAACCATCCCGATGATCTAATCAGACGACTTGTCACCGAATTTGTCGATGACCGCTATCAGCTTTCAAAGGTCCATTCCAAATTCGCCCATGTCGAAACCGAGGAAGAACGATTGACCGAGCTTGTCCCGCGCGCGGTTTATGAGTATAAGGATGCTATTCTGGGGCGCGATATCGCTGAGTTAAAGAAACGTATCAGTACAGCCGTAACCTCCGATCCCGAGCGGATCGATGGTCTTCTGACAGAGCTGATGGATAAAACCAGGACTAAAGCCGAATTCGCAAAATTTCTCGGTGAAAGAATCGTTACGCCGAATCTTATGACCCCTAAAAGATGACCAGATGTTGACCGCCCTAAAAAATCTAAAAAACACATCTTCACAACGTCAGTTTTTTTATCAGGGCGAACGTTCTGTCAGCTTTTTTTGTTAATTTTGTGGTCTGAATCACTCTTTCTTAGAACTCATATTTGTAACCAAATAAACTAACCCATATATCAATTAAAATGGCTAACATCGACAATTACAATTTCAAGGACAAAAAAGCTCTTGTCCGTGTTGACTTCAATGTACCCCTGGATGAAAACGGAAATATCACCGACGATACCCGTATCCGTGGTGCACTCCCCACCCTCAAGAAAATTCTCGAAGACGGTGGCAGCCTCATCATCATGTCTCACATGGGTAAACCC
>CAYVXC010000037.1:10663-16009 GCA_964454925.1 uncultured Bacteroides sp. | reverse complement strand
GTTTCACTTATCTGTATTTATGGCTATCCTAGGGCCACTCCAATAAGGTAAGTGGAAATACTGGCTCCACTTTCTTTGTGTGCCTTAAAATGAACCAAGTACTACAAGTGTTAAAGGGCCATTGACACTCTTAAATTTTTATTTTCTATGAAAAAAATTTTATTAACTCTTTGTGTTAGTCTGATTACAGTTGTCAGTACTTATGCTGAAAGCCCAATGAGGAAAGTATGGAACGAGCTATCTAATTTCACCTACGATGTATCAGTTGGTATGGTAAGTTGCAAATCATCCGAACCGTATGACAAATCAAAGATGGGGATTCAATTCGGACTCGATGTCAAACGAAATATCAAGTCGTTTAAAGATGGTAAATTTGATACTTATGGATTAGTAGGTTTTCACATTCAATCAAATGGTGGAAATACATGGGATAAGGAGTGGACTGATTTTGATGATACAAAATCCTTTACCTATGGAGAGTTTGTCATACCTATTCATGGCGGTTTCCGATATAATCTTTCTAAGGTTAAGTTATTTATTGACCTTGGCCCTTTTATAGGATTTCATACAGGTGGTAGTGATTTCGACGGTTTGGAAACAAAGCCAATTGATTTTGGTGTAGGTGTGAATTTTGGTGTAAAATTCAAAAAGGTAGCACTGAATATGGGTTTGAGCAAAGGATTTCTTACTGTAGCAAAATATGACAGTGATAATCTTAAAACTCAATCTGTGACATTATCATTAGTTTGGTCTTTTGGGAAGAAATAATCTAAATATTGCGAAGAAAACTATAAATTCTAACTGACATGACAAAGTATCTTAAATTATTTATTGTTGCACTGTTTGCAACCATGACATTCTCTCTGTACAGTTGTAGCGATGACAAAGATGACGAACCAATAACAGGCGAAATTGTTGGAACTTGGAAAGTCTCCGATGTAGATCCGAAGCTCGATACATTTCCTCACCCCGATGATATGAATTTCGATTTCACCGAATACCTTCAAATTCAAGCCAATGGTAATTATATAACTGTTACCATTGATGAAGATGGGAAAGAAATTGATAGAGGTACGTGGAAACTTGAAGGCAACACTGTGACAACTACCAGCTATGATGAATTATTGGAAATGTATATTACTGGTACATCGACAGTAAAAAAACTCACTGATAAAGAATTAGTCCTTTACGCTTTGGGTTTCACTGTGACATATAAAAGAGTTGCTGATTCAGAGATAGAAAAGTACTTGAAATAATATTCACAACTGTGCAGAAGTGAATATTGTATTTTTAGCGTAAAATGCTGAAATAGCATAATATAACTCTAATATGAGGGTCGTTGAGGTTAAATTAGACTTCAACGACTTTCATTTTTATTTGTATGCCCTCATTTTTGAATATTTTTGTGAACTGATTTCTTCTTACGGAATACCAAAAAGTAAGAATGAAATTTACGTGAATGGTGCTGTACGCATCGATCCGAACGTAGAAGTTTACTCTTTGCCAGCAGTATAAACATATCAACCATTTCAAACCCCAATGAAAAGCACTTGTTCATTACAAAATTGGCAACCCAATGTTGTTTACCTGCATACAACACGTCCATAGTCTTTACAATAAGAAATCCTTTTTTTGACAGTTTTGACCAGCATAACTCAATCATATCATTGTTTACCTTATACAATTCCTCCGTACTATCAAAACAGTTAAATCTATTTGCAACTTTGCAAGAATTTACGGAACCGTCCCCTCCATTACGGACAATAAAAGGCAAATCCATAACTATGGAACTGAGTGAGTCGTTTTCAATTTCGTAGAACGATGACAAAGGTTTTACCTCATCAGACATTGGATATTTGTCAAACTTCATTAATGGCTGTGGTATGTGCTTATAAAATCCGCCAGTGCTATATGTCACGTCACAGTCAAAGACCCCACTCATTATATATAATCTCAAGATATTGTTTAATATCTCATCTTGCCGATCGCTTACGGAAGATATCAAAAACTTTTGCTTGGATGTATCAAATATTGATAGTTTTAAACTGCCATTTCTTGACATATCAATATCAGAGTTCAGATACTTTTTGACTGTATTTAAAGAAAGATTAAGTCTTTCAGAAATCTCTCTTGTAGTAATGGACGGATGCTTTTTTACCAGTTCTCCAATGGCACGTTTAATCACTATGACATTGTCCCTCTTTCTATCTATACCATTAGTTCTTATGTACCACCTTACGGCCGACTCTGTGACACCATTATTGACAGCGTTTTCAGCTACTGATACCAACGGATTATACACAATCTTACTTTTCCTCATATTTTTTATTAATCATCAAGAAATGTATCATGTTCTAAGTCAATTCTTGAAATTTCGTCATCAAAAATTGAATCAGAATTAATTATATCTTGATAGTCCTCATAGGTATAGCCTAATTTGAGCAACATTGTCAGAAGTTCAACTTTATCTGATTCTGATTTACGCTTAGATTCTTCTATCTGTTTTTCTATGACAGACATGTGTTTGATTTGTTTTAATCTTTTATCAGCAGATTGTTTCACCTTTTCAATCTGGCTTTTTGATTCATCTAGGTTGCTTTCAAGATTTTCAATTGTAGCTCTGTTTCTTTCATTCTCACGTACAAGATCGATTATGGCTCCTATATTAATAGAGGAGGTATGAAATTGGGAAGTTTCACTATCGTTCACCATTTTCAGAATACTTTCGGGATGTTCTTTCTTCAATCGTTCGAACATCTCTTTTACTTTCGTACCTGCCTTAGATTTATCATAACGTCTAACCATTGTTAGACTTGCGTGTCCAGTGTATCTTGCTATTTCTGTTTCATTAAACCCACGCAATGAAAGCAATGTAGTGAATGTACGTCTACCTGTATGGCTACTTATACAGTCATATCGCTCCTTTATATAATTGGAAACGCCTGCAATATCAGCCTCATGATATCTTATCAATTCTTGACCTTTTATTCCTGCTGATTTGGCTATTTCTTTTATACGTTTATTAAATATTTTCTTATTATGGGTAGGTAGCTGATAGTCGTATTTTTCCAAAATATCAATAGCCATTTGGAAAATAATATCAACTTGTACCTTTGCTCCTCCTTTATCTTGTATGAGGTTAATATAAGTGCGTCCGTCCTTTTGTTCAATCAGATCATCAACTTTTTCAACGTCACTGAATCGTTGCCCAGTAGTACATTCTAGCAAGAACAAATCTCTGATTTCTTCGTCTCTTTTATTCTCACATTGGTATTGATATAGGAAGGTTAGTTCATCATCCAAAAGGGCAATTTCATCATCAATATTAACTTCTTTCAATGGTTCAATCTGAATATCTGCAAATTGAGAACCAGTCATAAGACCATTGCCAACAAGATAACGCTTTATACATTTTAAGGTACATTCTACTTTCTTATTGACAGATTCACCACTGGCGCGACCTCCATTTCTGCCTTTCGTGTTTTCAATGCACCATTGCTGAAATCCTTTCATTAAATCCATTGTAATGCTTGCATAATCATCAATGGATTGGGTAGCTAGATACTCTCCAAAACTCTTTATAAAGCGTGCGCAGTTGGCTTTTGTTCCCTCTTTAATGCTTGTATCTTTATCAAGATAGGTTAGAAGTACCTTTGCTATATCTATCTTTTCTTTTTTCCGTTTATTAGCCATGATTGTGCCAGTAAGTATATATTCTTTCAGAACTTCTTTTTCCAACGGAACTATGCCATCATTAACAAGTCTCTTAAACTCATCAAATCTTTGGTCAAATATCGAAAGACGCTCATTGAGTAATCTGTTATTATTATTTTCAAGATAGAGTAGCCCAGCCCCTTCTTTTGCACGACTTCCAATCCAGTGTTTAGGGTAAACTTTCATTCCAGTACTGATTTTTACCTGCTGATTATTTATCCTCACAACAAGAAAAACCATAGTAGGATGGCTACCATTGGGTTGTCTCAGATTGTAATGATGTCGTAGTTCATTGGCAAAAAATTGTTCTTTAAAGTTGTTCTTAAATTCTGTTCTTTTTTCAATTGCAAAGTTAGCGAGATTCTGCATAGGGTGGTGGAAATTTCGCCAAAATGCACTAAAAAAGGCCTATAGAGCGTGTCTATAGACCTTATTTTTGTGATCCGCCTGGGGCTCGAACCCAGGACCCCAACATTAAAAGTGTTGTGCTCTACCAGCTGAGCTAGCGAATCTCCGTTATGTATCGCTTTTCCTTCGAAAAGCGATGCAAAGGTACGTAGTTTTTTTTATCTATGCAAATTTTTATCTATATTTTTGTTTGAGGCGATTTTTTGTTTCGTCCAATCTTATGGAGATGAGGTGTCGTATATCAGTCATCCACAATTATAAAGAGACCGTCAACATCAAAAAGCATCTCGGGGGGCATGGCATTGAGCAACATAACTCGAAGGCCATGTCCATGGGCATTCTTAATTCCGGTCACGTATTCGAGGAGACCGGCTTCTTCAAGATGTTTGTAGGCTTTCTCAGGTAGAACTGCAGCAACTGCACGCCCATAAAGCGATTCACCGGTCGGAGCCTGGATGTCCTGAACCTGGCCTTTTTTATCAAAGGTAATCTTTGTGCCGTTTCCCACTTCAACGTCATAGACATCTTTCACTGCGTTGAAAGTTATAGGTCCGACAACATCGCGGGAATATATTGTCTGGAGAAATTTTTGTGCAGCCGGGGGAAGCATAGTCTGTGTCGCACTAACCTTGACAGCGATACCCGGTCCTCCCTGGAGTTGAATGGGTTGATCGGGAAGAATATTTTCAGCATTCAGCGACGGAACTGCAAATGCCATCGCACAGAGTAAGGTAGTGAGTATTTGTGTCTTTTTCATAATGATGTAATTAATGTTTCGTTTAATTTTAAACGCTTTTGCTGTTGCATTGGTTCGGTGTTTTGTCGGATAGAACTTTTTTACTAACTTTGTATAAAGCGTTAATACACCCATATTATGGATATCAGCAATATCGACAGCGAAAAGACTCCTCTTCAAAACGTCAAACAACGGTTTTTTGCTCTCAGAAACGGACTTTTAGCAGACCAGCTTAGAAAAGCCGGAAGTCCCTACCCGATTATTTTCGGACTCAACTTGCCGCAGCTTAGAGAAATTGCAGCGGCCTTCGGTATTAATCCTGAACTGGCCGAACTACTTTGGTCCAACGACACAACACGAGAAAGCCGCTTATTGGCCCCTATGCTTGCGGACCGCAAATTTTTCTCTGAAATAGATGCCGGACGGTGGATTTCATCACTAAAAGGATCTACTGAAGAAGCCGATATTCTATGTCACTCACTTCTAAG
>CAYVXC010000037.1:0-10563 GCA_964454925.1 uncultured Bacteroides sp. | reverse complement strand
AGTATAAAGTATGAAGCGATCATCGTTACAACTGATTGAAAATACATAAAATTGCTGGCTTTCACTGCTCCGAGATACTTGACAGTATTTGACCAAAGAACGTAGGCGATCATTGACGCACCGAGACCGAGAAAAAGCATGTTGATCAGAACTTCGGGATCAGCCATCACTTCGATAGGATTACAAAGAGGCGGCGAAAATGTCAGAAAAGGCAGAGCCGTTATCACACCATAGAAAAACGATTTTCGGGTAACAAACCACACATCGTAATTTGAATTCAGGCGCCTGAGAACCAGACTATAGACTGCCCAACTGAAAGCTGCCGCAATCGACAATAGATCTCCGAGGGGTCTGACTTCAACATTAGTAGATGAATTAAAAATAACGCACCCGACTCCGATGAAGGCAACAAAAGATCCTGTCATCATTCCGCGCGAAGGTTTCTCATTGGCATACATCAGTCCGGCAAGCATCGCCGTAATCAGAGGTGAAAGCGATGTCAGAAGAGACACATTTTGAACCAGAGTATATTCAAGAGCCGTATTTTCAGCTATAAAATAAATCGAACCTCCGGTCAGACCACAGAGGGCAAACAACCCTTCGTCTCTCCATGAATGGCATTTGAAACGCGAGTGGCAGAAAAGAAGAATGACCAGATAGGACATCGCAAAACGATATATATAAATCTCGACCGGGCCCATACCGTGCTCAAGGAGCACCTTGGTGGAAATGAACGATAATCCCCACATCAAAATTGTGATCGCGCCGGCCATATTAACCATGAGTCCGGTTGCTCGTGATTTATTTCGTCGTGGAGACAGTGTGTCAAGATTTGTATTCATATCTGGCTGATTGGTTCGTTTCAATAAAACAATGAAACATCCCACTATTTAACGACAATCCTATTGTTGGTTAACCGACAGTGGGTTAGGTTGAATTATAAAGCCACGCGGCTAAATGTTTCACTATTTCAACCACAAAATTATAGATTATTTTTTGTGTAACCAAACTCTATGGACTCATTTTTTGTTTAAGATATATCTCATAAAACAGCTTCGACAGAAGTCTCGTCAACTATTAATTTTTATAATCACTCACATAACTACTTAAAATTAGTCTTCAGGTATGAAAACTTTTAAAACTTTTGGAATCGTTTTTCTCGCAGGTTCAATGCTGATTGGTGGTACATCTTGTAACTCATGGACCAACACAGGTAAAGGTGCCGCAATCGGTGGTGGTGGCGGGGCCGCCCTCGGCGCAGGCATCGGTGCTCTCATCGGTGGCGGTAAAGGAGCCGGAATCGGGGCTGCAATCGGCGCTGCCGTCGGAACCGGCGCAGGCGTTCTTATCGGTAAAAAGATGGACAAGCAACAGAAAGAGCTCGAAGCTCAGCTGGCTGAACAAGCAAAAATCGAACAGACCACTGACCAGAACGGACTGCAGGCAATCAAGGTGACTTTTGATGGCGGTATTCTTTTTCCCACCGGAAAATGGACACTTAATCCGAGCGCTCAAGCTGATCTAACCAAATTTGCAGTCAACCTGCTTAACAATCCCGGTACCAACGTTCAGATTTTCGGTTATACGGATAATACCGGTTCAATGGCTGCTAACGAAAAAGTTTCAACCGAGCGCGCCAACGCCGTCCGCAACTATCTCATAAATTGTGGCGTCGCAGCCAACCGTCTCACTGCAAAGGGTATTCCGATGGCCGACTACGTCGCAACCAACGATACTCCTGAAGGCCGCGCCATGAACCGCCGTGTTGAGATTTTCATCACAGCAAACCACGAAATGATCCAGCAGGCAGAACAAGGAACACTGAAATAATTCTGAATAACAGACACAAAAACGGGCGGGAATCAAAGTCTCCCGCCCTTTCTTGTGTCTGTTATTATAGTTTCTGACTACGATATTATTGCTTGAGAAAAGCTTTTCCTTTCTCAGTCAGAATATCAGCTGATTTACCAAGCGGAAGTTTGACGGTAGGATGGCCGGCGGAATTAGGCCCAATTTCATAAGTCTCATAATATAAAACAATACTGTCATTTTGGATCCAGGGAGCTTTTTTGGGCAACGGGATATCTTTTGATGAAACAATCTCGTCGTCAAGAATCAAAAGCTGATTGAGCTCATCAAGCTTCTCTGCACCAAAATATTCCATCACACCTTTTGCTAAACGATCAGCAAATACATCCGACGACACCTGAAGATCGTCCCAACCGAATATCTCGCCTGTTGAGTTTAAGAAGGTTGTGCCTAAATTTGCTTCATAACCATGCGCTCCGCCGATAAACATGATTTGATTATGACCCATCGTTGTTATAGTTTCATTTCGATCTATGACAATGATTTCATCTATTTGATCATCGTATTTATCTCCCTCGGTGAAAGTCATTTTGGATTTGTAATACTGAACAAGATCTTTCAGATTATTAAGGTCACCCGAAAAAGCCAGACACCCGTAACTTTCGGCCAAAACACTGTTTTCCCACAGTCTCACTGAATCCACAAATTGTTGATTACCATTCAACGGACTTTGAATCAGAATTTTAGAATCGCCCAGACGGGTAACCGCCTGTTCAACTTTCAGATCGGCATACTCTAAAGTGGTAAACGTATCAGCAGCAGCCTGAATGTCGATGCTGTCGGATGAATCACTATTAACGTTTCCTGCTCCTGAACAGCCCGGTGCAACCAAGGATAGCGAGATGAGGCCGGTGAGAAAAGCCCCGGAGAATTTTCTATTCATATTTTTTTAGTTTCACAAGTTTTAAAGTGGCTCAAATTTAGTATTTTTTTGAATATTGGACAATAGCGGCTTTTGATTTTTCAAGAAATATGGCTAATTTTGTCTTTTGAAAAATCCAATCAAAATAACAATGGCACAGAAACCTGCAATCCCTAAGGGCACTCGCGATTTTTCGCCTGTTGAAATGGCCCGACGCAACTATATATTTGATACAATCCGAGAAGTTTTCGCTTTATTTGGCTATCGGCCTATTGAGACTCCGGCGATGGAGAACCTGTCAACGCTGATGGGTAAATATGGTGAGGAAGGCGATAAACTCCTGTTTAAAATACTGAACTCGGGTAATTGGTTATCTTCTCTGTCAGCGCAAGAAGTTGAATCGGATGAAGCTGCCCGGCTTACTTCGAAAGTCTCAGAAAAAGGACTTCGCTACGATCTCACTGTACCTTTCGCACGTTTTGTCGTTCAACACCGCAATGAGCTCCAATTCCCCTTCAAACGGTCTCAGATTCAACCGGTCTGGCGTGCGGACCGTCCGCAAAAAGGACGTTATCGCGAATTCTACCAGTGTGATGCCGACGTCGTAGGCTCCGATTCACTTTTTAATGAAGTCGAACTTCTCCAGCTCATTGATACTGTCTTCAGCCGACTGGGAATCAACGTCGCCATTAAACTGAACAACCGAAAGATTCTTGCAGGCATCGCTGAGCTGCTCGGTGTTCCCGAAAAAATCGTAGATATTACCGTTGCTATTGATAAAATCGATAAAATTGGAATCGAAGGTGTTCGCGCCGAATTGGTCGAACGCGGACTAACAACCGATACCATCGCTAAACTCGAACCTATTCTTGCAATTGACGGAACAATAGAAGAGCGTCTCGAAAAACTGTCTGAGGTATTGTCACCTTCCGAAATCGGACGTCTTGGTGTCGACGAACTACGATTTATCGTTAGCGAAACCGCGCGTCTCGGTTTAAATGCCCGACTCGACCTTGATGTCTCGCTCGCACGTGGCTTGAATTACTATACCGGAGCGATCATAGAGGTCAAAGCTCTTGATGTTGAAATAGGATCTATAACCGGAGGCGGCCGTTATGACAATCTGACAGGCGTCTTCGGAATGCCTGGTGTAAGCGGTGTCGGTATTTCTTTCGGCGCTGACCGTATTTATGATGTTCTTACCGCCCTAAACACCTTCCCTGATTCTACAACCCGTTCAACGGAAGTAATGTTCCTTAATTTAGGCGAAAAGGAAGCGACTGAATCTCTCAGACTCATTAAGGAGCTCAGAGGCGCCGGAATCTCTGCCGAGCTTTATCCTGACAATGCCAAGATGAAGAAACAGATGACCTTTGCCAACAATGCCAATGTAGGCTCAATTGCTATCATCGGAGAAAGTGAACTCGAAGACAACACAGTCACAGTTAAAAATATGTCCTCGGGGGATCAAGTCAAAATCAGTTCTGACGAGGTCGTGACATACTTTAAGAATCAGAAATAACTATTACGATCATGAAAAAATATCTTATTGGTCTATTGTTAGCAATCTTCGCTATCTCCGGGTCCAACAAAGCTTTCGCAGAATTTCGTTGGGGGGCCTCGGCCGGACTTAACGTTTCAACGCTGAAATTTAACCAAAAACTAATTCCGGTTAAAAGTGTCGCGGCCTACGATGCGGGTCTTTCGGGCGAAATGATTTTTCCCGGCCTCGGTTTTGGTCTTAATATCGGTTTATTTTATAATCAACAAGGCGCAAAAGTCAACCTTGGTTCGCGCGAAGTCTGGAGCTCGATTGGTTTTGGAAACGAACACGTAATGCTCCATAACATCCGAATCCCGGTTCATCTCAGGTTTAAATACACGAGGCTTAACGGCATTGAAAACAAAATCGCTCCGCTCGTTTATGGCGGTCCCGAATTTGACATCCAGGTCGGACATACAAATGCCTCCGCATTCAAAACTTCCGGCGGGGATCTCGGGCTGACGGTAGGTCTTGGCGCAGAACTGTATAAAAACTGGCAGTTAACCGCAGGTTATACATGGGGTATGACCTACGCTCTCAAAACAAAGTTGCTCGACAATTTCAGCGCACAGTCAAGACAATGGAATATAAGATTGGCCTACTATTTTTAATGTTAAAATAGGTTAATATTAAATTTTCATTTAAACCTCCCTGCGTATTTGGAGTCTTAAAAATAGAAACTTCAAAAACGTATATAGATTAGCAGTCAATCCATAGATTCCACCACACAATATTGATTGCAACATCGATTAATAGAAGTGCGTTAGCACAAAAAATGTAATAGACTGGCTTAAAAACAGGATGCTTTCGGGAGGAAAGCATCCTGTTTTTGTTATCGATCCGTCCGCACCGGCTTATGCCATTATGAAAACGACCAATAGGCCCCATATAACGAGCATTATGTTGCTGACAGCGTATGTAACTGTGTAACCGATGGCCGGAAGCGTACTCCCCAGAGATTCTTGTACAGCACCCAGGGCGGCAGTACATGTTCTCGTCCCTGCACAACAGCCAAGCGTGATGGCGGGGTGGAATTTGAACACTTTCTTACCGAGCCAGATGCCTATTAATAACGGTAGAGTTGTCGCTAACATCCCGGCGAAGAGTAATCCAACACCTACCGATTGTATTCCTGAAAAGAAAGAAGGAGCGGCATCAATTCCAATGACAGCAATAAAAACGTTCAGTCCGAGGTGATTCATAAGCCACAGCGCTGAATCGGGAATCTTTCCCCATGTCGGACGGCGCGATCGCAGCCATCCGAATACGAGCCCGGCAATCAGAGAGCCACCACTTGTCCCGAAACTGATGGGAATGTTGTCAATAACTAACGGAATAGCCCCAAAGAAACCACCGATAAAAATGGCGAGTCCGAGGAACATAATATCTGTCTGCTTTGACGGAATATCCATGTAACCGAGTCTGTCAGCCGCGCGCCTGATATTATCACGGCGACCGAGAAGAACGATGGTATCACGCTTCTCAAGGATGGTATGGTTTTCAACCTCTATACTGCTATCGTTGCGGGTGATATCACCGATTATTACGCCGTGCATGTAGGCTAATGAACGCAATTCACTTACTGTCTTTCCGACAAGTTTCTTATTTATCAGGAGAACCGGAATCCTCTGAACGGGATATTGAAGAAGTGCCTGATCATCAATTTCTTCGCCAATCATAGGAGTGTCGGCAACAAGAAATTCGCGCCGACCACACATGACTACGTGATCGCCTAAATATATTCTTGTGCTCTCGGTCACTTCTTCGATAAAACCGTTTACACGTCTTACCCGGTCGATAAAAACTCTTCGGCCGTCGATATTCATGTGTCCCTCGACCTGACCGACGGTAGGACCGTTTGCAAAGTAAATATTGCTTACTTTGAACGATCGATATGAAACATGACGAAGTGCGTTCACATTTACCGGATCACTGAGCCACGCCCGATCATCCATGCTCGCTTCGAGTTCGGCCGTCTGGGCTTTTACTTTCTCCAGCCCTCCGAGAAGTTTCGGGCCAAAAGTTCCGAGTATTATCACTGTTCCGAGAGTACCGAAAATATATGTTACTGCGTAACACACCGGAATGATATTGAGCTGGCCGGTGACTTCGTCAGCCGAAATAGCACCCCCTTTTGCAAAATTGGTGATCGCATCGCTTCCAACCCCAAGAAGTGATGAACAGGTTTGTGCTCCGGAAAACAATCCGACACTCTCCCCGGCGTTGTAAGCGAACAGTAAAGCCACACCGACCGTGACGATAAAACATGTCAGACTCATCAACAATGCAAAACCGACTTGTTTCAACCCGCTACCTTTTAGCGATCTGAAAAACTGTGGTCCTACACTATATCCGATCGAAAACAGAAACATCATAAAGAAAATCGATTTGATCTGTTCCGAGAGCGGAATATTGAGTTGACCGACTATTACGCCGACAATTAAAACAGCCGTCACACTCCCAAGTGAGAATTGACCGATTTTTAATCGTCCAAGATAAAATCCGATGCCAACCGTCAGAAAGAGGCAGACAACGGGATATTCGCGGAGGATATTAAAGATAAAGTCCATATTAAGCGGTCGTGTGGATAATAGAGGAATGTTGAGAAACGTTTATTTTAAAACGACCCCGCCTTAATCTTTGTTTTTAGCCTCAAGAACTTTTACTATTCTATGGCAATATTAAATGAAAAAGGTTATCTTTGTACTCCTAAAGCAGATTATATGAATTCTACCATAAACCAAATATCCGGCACCGGTATTAATCCTGAGAAAGCAGAAAAAACCGCTCTTCTTGGCATGACACTTGAAAAGCTCAGGAAGATTGCTGAAGAAAACGGATTGAAGCCGTTTGCGGCCAAACAAATTGCACGTTGGCTCTACATCGCGAGAGTTTCTTCAATCGACGATATGACCGACCTTTCAAAGAAAGCGCGCGAAAACCTCAAAGAAAAATATGTGGTCGGACGTCAGGATCCTCTCATGAGTGTGACCAGTACAGACGGTACAGTCAAATATCTTTTTGAAGGACGCGGAGGCCGCGATGTTGAAGCAGTTTATATTCCTGACAAAGAACGTGCGACCCTATGTGTTTCGTCACAGGCAGGTTGTAAAATGGCTTGTGCGTTTTGTATGACGGGGCGTCAGGGCTTTCATGGAAATCTCACGTCGGGCCAGATCCTGAACCAGATACTCAGTATTGACAAAAGTGAGGAACTGACGAATATCGTTTTCATGGGGATGGGAGAACCGACCGACAATTTACCGGCCGTGATGGATGCTATTGAGATTCTTACTGCCGACTGGGGTTTGGCCTGGAGCCCGAAACGAATTACGGTCTCAACCATAGGCCGTCTTCCCGAAATGGAACGATTGCTCAGAGAAACTAAAGTTCATATTGCGGTGAGTGTTCACAATCCCTACCCTGCCGAACGTGCGAAACTAATGCCGTCCGAACGGGCCTGGCACTTACACGAAATTTTTGAAGTCCTTTCGCGTTATGACTGGCGCCACCAGAGGCGACTGTCCGTCGAATATATCATGTGGAAAGGTCTGAATGACGATTTACGTCACGCTGATGCTCTTGCTAAACTTGTCAAGCCATCGTCTGCAAGGGTAAATCTGATCCGTTTTCATGAAATCGGAGGAATCGATCTAAAGCCGTCATCTCGCGAAACTATGGAGCGATTCCGCGACAGGCTCAATTCGCTTGGGATAACGGCGACGATAAGAGCTTCCAGGGGAGAAGATATTATGGCTGCATGCGGTATGCTTGCCGGAGCCCAAAAAGAAACGCAAAAATAAATTTTGCACATAATAAGCATAAAAATGAATAAGATACCCAGAATAGCCATTACTCATGGCGATATTAACGGAATCGGCTACGAAGTCATATTGAAGGCATTCGAAGACGGCCGACTTGTCGAACTATGCACGCCGGTTTTATTCGGTTCTGCAAAAATTCTAAATTTCTACAAGAAACAACTCGGGTTGAATACCCAATATAATATAATCCAGTCGGCGGAAGAAGCTCGCGACGGAGTCCTGAACATCATTAATGTTGTTCCCGAAGATTGCAAGATTGAACCCGGCGTATCCACCGAATCCTCTGGCCAAGCCGCATTTTCATCGCTCGAAGCAGCTGTAACAGCTGTTAAAAACGGTTCGATGGATGCTTTGGTGACAGCCCCGATCAACAAACATAACATACAATCAGCTTCATTTAATTTTCCAGGGCACACGGAATATCTCGAGAGTGTATCTGATGAAGGCGAGAAATCGCTAATGATTCTCAATGATGAGAATCTGAGAGTTGCGCTTGTTACTACTCACCTTCCTGTAACAAAAATTTCGGAGGCTATTACCGAAGATCTGGTGTATGAAAAAATTATCTCCTTCAATAAGTCATTGCACCGTGATTTCGCAATTCATCACCCAAGAATCGCTGTTCTGTCTCTAAATCCTCACGCCGGAGAGAACGGACTGCTCGGAACAGAAGAAAATGAAATAATTGTCCCGGCCATTGAACGTGCCAAACAACAACGAATACTTGTTTTCGGGCCATACGCATCCGATGGTTTCTTCGGGTCGGGTCAGTTCAGTAAGTTTGATGGAGTTCTCGCAATGTATCACGACCAAGGACTCGCGCCGTTTAAAACCATTGCAATGGATAACGGAGTTAACTTTACGGCCGGACTTTCAATGATAAGAACATCGCCCGATCACGGAACCGGCAATGATATCGCCGGACAAGGTTTAGCCAACGCCCAGTCTTTCGTGTCGGCAATATATGAGGCTATAGACGTTTGGCGCAATCGTGAACGCGACGATGAAGCGCACCGACAGCCGTTAAAAAGACAATACTACGACAAGACCGGTGATAAAAATGAAAAAATTTCTCGTGCCGACAAAACTAATTCCGAACAAGGCGCTTGAGTCATAAATAACGATTGACATAATGAACTACGCAATTATCGCAGCAGGAGAAGGTTCACGCCTCGTTCAGGAAGGTGTGGCACTACCCAAACCACTCGTCGAACTGGACGGTCGCCCCATGATTCGCCGTCTGATTGATATTTTTAACGAAAATAATGCTGAAACAATTTCTGTGATAGTAAATGAACAGATGATCCAGGTTCGAGACTATCTGGAGAAAATCGCACCCGATCTTCCATGCAATTTCAGCCTTGTTGTGAAAAGTACTCCAAGCTCGTTGCATTCTTTCTATGAAGTCTCACGCGTATTTCCTGAAGGTTCAAAATTTATTCTTACGACGGTCGACACTATTTTTCAGCCAAAGGATTTCGCGCGCTATGCCATGGCGTTTGAAGGGGCTGATAAGACTATCGACGGTCTAATGGGTGTCACGACATTTATAGATGATGAAAAACCGCTTTATGTAGAAACTGCCGGAACTTCAAATCATATTACCGGCTATCGTGATAAACCCTATCCCGGAGCTAAATTCATTTCAGCCGGTATCTATGGTTTAAAGACAAATGCTCTTGAAATTCTATCTGAATGTTTTAAATCTGGCATCAGCCGAATGAGAAACTACCAGAGAGCACTGGTGGAGGCCGGTTTGAATCTGGAAGCATTTGATCTTGGGAAAGTAATTGACGTCGATCATGCGGGAGATATCCAAACCGCAAAAAAATTTTTAGGAGTATAACTTCATTCATCCAATACCTGAATGCCCCGACTGTTTTAAGCAGTCGGGGCATTCTGATTTATAAATGGGATTAATCAATATGTCATACGGGGTTCAAGTTCTTTTGCCTGAGCAACCATCTTTTCAATTTCAGCTTCTGAAGGAACACGGTTACAAAGATTTTTCGCTTCATTAACCTCAACGAGCTTAGCATGAAGATTAGCCGGAACGCGATGTCTCAGTTCTTTAACTGTGTCAACGCCAGATGCTTCGAGCAGTTCAGCAAATTGGCCGGCCACTCCTTTGATTCTAAACAGATCTGCATGATTTGCCCACTTAAGAATGAGCTTTTCAGAAATGCCTGTGTCTTCAGCGAGCTTTTCCCTTCCCTTCTTTGTACAAGCTTTGTCAAGCAGTTCTTCTGTGGTAATAATTCCTACGCTTTGGAGCTTATCGGCATAAACCTGACCGATTCCTTCAATATCAATAATTTTGTATGACATAATTAATAAATTTGATAAAAGTAAAACTTATAACATTATAACATACAAGCTGGGATTTAGTTCAATGGAAAACGGAGAGCGGCCGGGACTCGGTTGAGTCTCGGCCGCTCGGGTAGAGGGGGCGGTTACCTACTTTT
>CAYVXC010000036.1:0-16263 GCA_964454925.1 uncultured Bacteroides sp. | reverse complement strand
TTAAAATGGCGAGGTAGACACTCCTCGTTGATCAACTTCATAAAACCATTGAAAATGAGCAAACTACAGCTATATATTTCAAAATCGTTCCGAGGTTACAAGGTCCTTTTCAATGTCAATCCGTCGGAGGAAGTCACCAACCATATCCACGAACTGAGACAGGACATCGAAAAGGTGACTTATGATTCGACCGAAAAGAATATTTTTTATCTTTTGTCGACGACCGACGAGGGTTATTTCGTGACAATCATACGCACGATTCCGTCAGCGCCCGTCGACCACCTGGCTGCATGGATTTACATTCCCGGAGATGCGGTTGTGACCCCTGAAGAATTGAAGCACGTCGTTGCAACGACCTCACGCAAAGTTTCAGGAGAACGCGTTTCGGCCGAAGACACGGCCGATCTGCGCGACCTTTTTGCCACTGACTATCCGGTCGATCCCGAGACCCCGGCTATCCTTCCGTCAAACAAACGCGGTCAGCTCGCGTGGCGCCGCTATCACGGCGAAACCGGGGTAACGCTCGACCGATTCTTCGGCGACGGTCTGTTTCAGCTCTACTATGCGGACTACGCGGGTGTGATGCTCGTTGACGAAGATCTCGGCATCAAGGTTGACGGCGCCGATCTGACCGAGGCTCCGATCGGCAAACGCGCCGTTCTTCTTCCTCCCGAAAAAAGCGAACAGGGATTCGTGGCCCACATCTACGGCCAGGTTTTCGACCGTCCGTTCCGCGGATCGCTCGAAGCCAATCTTCCCCTGGTGTGGAAACGCGCCGGTTTCGAGGATGTCGACGATGCTCAAGTTGTCACCTCCGAGACATTCACTCCCACCATTGTAGATACCGACGAATCGCGCAAGGCGGTTTCGCGTTCAAGCTTCGAGATTACGAGCCAGAGCAGCGGTCAGCATCTCGAAAACTGCCACATTCTTGTCAACGGCGTCGAGATGACCGACGAACCTCATCTGTTCACCCAACATGAACTCGTTCAGGCCTCGGTTGTCATCAACTGTGAAGGCTACTATCCCTACACGGCCCACATGGATCTGGCGTCCTCGACATGTGCCCTCGTCATTCTCAAAGAGCGCATGAAGATTTATAAATTCGAGATTCCGACAAAATCAACCGATCTCGGGTCGCCGGTCGAATTTACGCTCTATTCAAAAAGACCTCTTTCAGAGAGCCCCATCGAGGGATACCGGCTTCTTGACAACATCCAGGAAGGCGAAGCCCGAATCAACCACCTCGGATATTCCGGCGGTTCGGGCTCGTGGACCCATAAGCTGATGTTTTTTGTCATCGGACTCGGACTGGGCCTTATCGGAGCGGTCGGGCTGTCAAAATGCAGCGGCTCCAAGGGCACGGATGATTCGGCTGACACGACCAATAGCGAACTGACAGCTCAAGCATCCTCACCGGCGGACGAAGGCAACGCCATCACCGCCACGACTATCAATCAGGAGGTGTCTAAGCAGCCCGAACAGACAAAAACGGATGCTGTCACCGACGAGTCAATTGCCTATCTCGACAATAACGAGGAGTGGACAAAAAAGAAACTTGAATCACTTCCCGGATTGGCAGGTCTCTATGACGACCTGAACAAATTCCGCACTGACCGCGTAGTCAATGTATGGGCCGACAAGCTTACCAAATCGAAACGGTTCAAGAAACTGGCCACCCACATGCGCGACGGACGCAACAAACCGAAGGCAAGAGCTCTTCAGGGCACAACCTTCAACCCCGAGACCAAAACGACTATCAACGTCCGTCAGTATGAATTCAAAGTAAATCCCTAAGCTTCTTACTCACTTCTCAATCAAACAAATATGAAAGCACAAGCCTTGAGTCTTTTTGCAGGTTTCGCACTCATCGCGTCGTTTAGTGCCCCGGCAGCCCGTCTGACCGGACCGATGACCGTGAAAACCGGCGATCGCACTGTCACCGTGACTCCTCTATCCGATTATATCGTCAAGGTGACAAACATCGGTGCCGGCGAGACAGTTCCGGAAAGCCGGGCCTCGGTAATAGATAACAGAAAGTTCACCGGCACAACCGATATGGATGTCAACATCGACCGTTCGGGGGTACTGACTATCAGTGCCAACGGCCGGGTACTCCTGACCGACAGCGGATCGCGTCCGTTGTCGGACGGGAAAAACTCTGTCACCCTGACCCTCGCCGGAAACGGCTCGATGTATGGGGCGGGCGAACGTGGACACAAACTCAACCTGCGCGGTGACACTTTGGCTATGTACAATCGTCAGAATTACGGATATACAGGGACCGACCCGCGCATCAGCCAGATGAATATAACGATGCCGATGTTTCTATCGACCGACGGTTACGCAGTTGTCTTCGACGACTTCGGCGCCGGCGAAATGATACTCGGCAACCAGGTCAAATATACGACGGAAAGCACCCATCCGGTAAGCTATTACTTCGTCGTGAGCCGTGACGGATCGCTGGCATCGCTGACCGAATCACTGACTGAGCTGACAGGCCGTCAGGAACTTCCCCCGCTATGGTCGCTCGGTTATATCACCTCGAAATATGGCTACCGGACTCAGGATGAGACTTTGGGTGTCATCGATACCCTCAAAACCGCAGGCTATCCTGTCGACGGAATCGTCCTCGATCTGTACTGGTATGGTAAAGAACAGGATATGGGTCGGCTTGCCTGGGACCCCGTCCAGTGGCCCGACCCCGAAAAAATGCTTGCCGATCTGAAAAATCAAGGCGTGAATCTTGTGGCCATCAGTCAGCCCTATGTCCTCCGCAATGGTAAAGGCGTCGATAACTATGACGAATTGGCTCCCAAGGGATTGTTTGTCCGCGATTCGACAGGCGGCCCCCAGGAAGTAAAAATATGGGTCGGCGAAGGTGCCATGTGGGACATGTCGAACCCCGACACTCGCAAATGGCTCGGGAACCGTTACCGCCAGCTCACCGACATGGGTGTGACTGGCTGGTGGGGCGATCTCGGCGAACCCGAAGTTCATCCCGAAACCGGCCTCCACGCCAACGGACTGACAGCCCGCCAGTATCACAACCAATATGGCAACGACTGGTCCTCGATTATCTATGATCTTTTCAAAGAGCAATATCCCGATACACGACTGATGACGATGATGCGCGGAGGTACAACCGGGCTTCAGCGTTATGACGTCTTTCCATGGTCGACCGACGTTTCCCGCTCATGGGGAGGTCTGGCACCCCAGGTCATCATCATGACTCAGTCAGGATTGTCCGGACTCGGATATATGGGTCACGATGTCGGCGGTTTTGCTGTTGACCCGGCAAACCCCGTGGATCCCGAACTTTATGTCCGCTGGCTCCAGCTTGGCACTTTCTCGCCGATTCTCCGCACTCATGCCCAGGAGGAAGCCGAGCCCTATAAGTACAAGGACTATCAGGACATAATCCTTCCCTTAATCAAGGAGAGATATCGCTGGCTGCCCTATAACTATACCCTCGCCTGGGAAAACGCCTCGAAGGGCTATCCGCTTGTCCGTCCCCTCGAATTCCATTCGACCTCACCGACAGGGCTCTATGACAAGATTACGGACCAATATATGTGGGGAAGCGAAGTTATGGTTGTCCCCGTCATGGAAAAAGGCGCCACCTCGGTCGAAGTTATCTTCCCGAAGACTTCACCGCTTTGGTTCGATCTCAATTCGCCGTCAAAAATGTACAGCGGCGGTTCGAGCGCGGTTGTCGAAGCTCCTCTCGGCATACTCCCGATGTATGTACGTGCCGGCGCGTTCATTCCGACAGCCGACTATGTGATGAACAACACGGGTGATTATCGTCGCGATCAATACACGATCAGCTATTTCCCGGTCCCGGGAATTGAATCGTCCTACACCATGTTTGAGGACGACGTCACCACACCTTCTTCAAAATCGGGCAACCAGGGGCTCGAAATGACAATGAGCGGAACGGCGACCGATAAAGACGTCACGGTAATCTTTAAATCTTCTGGCTCTTATCCCGGAATGGATCGGGTCAAAAACATCACTCTTGTTGTCAACAATCTCGGGAATAAACCCAAACAGGTGACGATAAACGGCAAAAAAGTCAAGGACTTCACTTTTGAAGATGCCACCTCGGCTGCAACCGTCGTTTTTCGTTGGGACACAGCCATTCCGACCTCTGTAAAACTAACCTTTTAACTTAACCTAAAGAACTTAAAACAATGTTTTCAGGCATAGTAGAAGAAGCTGCGCGCGTCGTAAGCGCCCGGCGTACTCCCGATAATAACCTTCAGCTGACAGTCGATTGCTCGTTTAAGGACGAATTGAAGATTGACCAGTCGGTCGCCCACAACGGCGTCTGTCTCACCGTCGTGTCGATCGGTGAGGACGGCTACACGGTCACAGCGATAGCTGAAACCCTCGACCGCTCGAATCTCGGCTATCTGAAAGCCGGAGACCTCGTAAACCTCGAACGCTCTATGATGATGAATGGTCGTCTGGATGGCCATATTGTTCAGGGTCATGTCGATACGACAGCCGTATGTACCGACATCGAAGAACTCGACGGAAGTCGCTATTTCAAGTTCGAATATGAAGTTTCACCCGAAATGATTGCCAAAGGTTACATGACGGTTGAGAAAGGTTCGGTGACAGTAAACGGAGTCAGCCTGACTGTCTGTGACAGCGAACGTGATTCATTCAGAGTGGCCATCATTCCCTATACTCTCGAACACACCAATTTCCGCGATATTAAAGTCGGCACCCGTGTCAATCTCGAATTCGACATTATAGGCAAATATCTCGCTCGCCTCGCCGACCTCACGAAATAATCCCCAATTTTTTAATCCGGCCTTCTATTCTGTAAATTTCAAGTCAAAATAAAGTATACGGCTTTTCAGGTCTTCATCATCCGAGATCCCAAATGATTTCTTCTCACTTTCAACATTCTTGTATAATGGCTTGAAACCATTCTTTATATAAAAATGAATAGTTGGTTCAACATTGTATGCGTCTACGAGCAGGTATCGGCAGGCCGCTTTATTGTTCTCATCAATGAATGAGTGTTTGAGCACTTCCAGAATTTGAGTGCCTATATTAAGGCCTTTGCCCTGAAATTTTGAGTTTACGCCTAATCTTCCAATAAGTATCGCCGGATAAGTCCGGTGATGCTTTTTATACGGAATTTTACGTTGTAATGCGTTTCGAGATGAATTATCAAGCGTATTTACTTTAATTCCGTCAAATGAAAGAGTTGAGATTGCAACTATCTCTCGTGGATTATTTCTGTTAATCCAGCAGAAAGCTTTGCTCAGAAGTTCTTTTTCATAAAGAAAAACATCCTCTTTAAAAAACTCATCCAAATCTTTATCTCCACAAATAAAAGGTGTGCAATACTCGGCAACCTCTTGGGTATAGCGGACCATGAATGAATCCTCTACAAGAGCAAAGTGTTCCATCTTTATATTTATCCTTTTCGAGGAGGAAAGACCGTATTTTTAACGCTCTCCCACATGGTTGATACAGCTTTGTGCTGATCTTCGGTGAGTTTTGGAGTGGGCAACTTTCCGTTGCGCTCGGCTTCTTTAATAAAATTTTGTGCATCTTCCCCCCAGAGTTCCGGGGTTGTTTTAATAGTCATTGCCATAGTCTTGATTTTATTTTACAAAGATATAACTATTTAACCAATTACACAAACAAAACGTTCGACCCTCTCATTTTCGACAGTTATTTATATTTTGGCAATCGGCTGGTTGTTTTTCGGGGCTGACCGGCAATATTCGGGCGCCGGTCCGCGTTTTATAGGCAGATTATACTCTCTTAAAAATCTGTCTTTATGAAGCACAAAATCATCTCTCTTTTAATCCTTATGGCCGTTTGCGCCGGCAATTGTTTCGCTTCGACCGACAGCGAGCCGGTCATGTGGGGCATAAAAGCCAACCTCGGCAT
Source organism: uncultured Bacteroides sp. (assembly GCA_964454925.1). GTDB lineage: Bacteria > Bacteroidota > Bacteroidia > Bacteroidales > Muribaculaceae > CAG-873. The sequence continues at coordinate 10,341 of CAYVXC010000036.1, read as the reverse complement.
GGAACTTCCAGGAAAATGGCGTGGCAACGGCTCGTCGGTTAAGATGTTCAGTCCGGGAGCGAGCTTTCAAATCGGAGCGGTCAGCAACATTTATCTCGGACGCAATTTTTACTTTGAACCCGGTGTCGGACTTTATTATGATACGTACAAATATGACGGGATGTCGATGATGACCGGTGACGAAATACCTCTGTCAATCGACCCCGCTGTCAGAAAATTCGGAATACGTGTTCCTTTAGTTGTCGGCTACACAATAGCAGTTAGCGAAACGTTCGACATGAGTGTTTTCACCGGTCCGCAGATCGGCTACGCTCTTTGGGGAGGCGTTCATACTAAATATCCGGCGTACTACGAAGGACCCGATTTTTTCCCAACCGAGCTATTCGGCGTACATGGTCAGCGCCGATTTAATTTCGACTGGAAGATTGGTGTCGGTTTCCCCGTCAATAATTTTTTGGTTTCGCTTGAGGGCGACATCGGGATTTCCGATTTGCTTCGTGCCCCTGACTCAATGTCATTCCGCGAAAATCGCTTTACAGTCGGTGTAACCTACTACTTCTAAACGAGGTTGTTTACCACTCGTAGGCAACAGTGACACCGATATTGTTGAGGGTAATGTTGTCGTTACCATACCTCCACGAGTTATTGGAAGTCAGCAACTGATAGGTCAACCCGACGTTAAAAGCATGTTTGGAATCTCCCTGTCTGACGGGGATTCTGACTCCGATCGACGGCTTGAGGTAGAACTGAGTTCCGTTGGTCATATAACCCTCGTTCATTGCGAGATAATCCGAGCCTACGAGCCATGCCGCGCCGAGTTTGAGATCGATATAAGCTGACATTCCGGTTTCGGGGCCGATGAAGAATCTGAAATTCGAGAACACAGGAATCATGCACTTTGTCTGCACCGCGTCATTATTGTTCCAACCGTTAGAAGCCGCAACGTCTCCGGTCGACGAACGCACCAAGTCAACGCCCATACCGGCGCCCATGTAAAACCAGCTGTTGTAGCGGAATCCCTGAGAGGTCGAAAGTTCAACAAAGTTTGCACGGTTGGTTCCGAATCCGGGTAGTCCGGACAGTTCTACAAAGCCGCGATATGAACCGGCACCCGAAAGAGCCGGCGAAATGAGATTCGTTATCTGATTTGCGATTTCATAATATTGGGCATGGGCAGAGACGCCGGTCAGTGTTACGGCGACCGCTATAATGAGGCGTTTAAGTTTAGTCATAATCTGATGAAGAGTGATTAGTAAGAGAATAATAATAGTTTGATCTATTTTTCTAACATTGCTCGCTGGCATTTTGTTGGAAAATCATAATAAAAAACAATCTCCGGAACCGCGTTCCCAGACAGGAACCGGTTCCGGAGATAATTATCAACATGTATATGATATAGTCTTACTTAGCTTCCCAGCCGAGCGCACTTGCACCGAGAACGGCGGCATCGGCTTCCTTGAGTTCGCTGAGAATCACTTTGGGTTTACCTTTGAAGATTGACATCATATTACGATCCATCGAATTACGGAGCGGGCGGAGAAGAAGTTCACCACTCTTGGCGAGACCACCGAAGAGGATAAATGCCTCGGGCGACGAGAAGACAGTCATGTCAGCCAGTGCTTCGCCGAGAATTTCACCTGTGTAGTCAAATACTTCCTTGGCGAGCTGATCGCCGGCGACAGCGGCGTCATAGACATCTTTAGAGGTAATGTCGCTGATCGGAATGTTACGAAGAAGGGAAGGTTCTTTCCTTATTTCGAGGAATTCACGCGCAGTACGTGCAACCCCTGTTGCCGAACAATAGGCTTCGAGACAGCCTGTACGTCCACATCCACAGAGACGGCCGTTGTTACGTTTCATGATGACATGACCGAGTTCACCGGCGAAACCGTCATGGCCATAAACAACCTGGCCGTTAATGACGATACCCGAGCCGACACCGGTTCCAAGAGTAATCATGATGAAATCCTTCAGACCACGGGCGGCGCCATAGGTCATTTCGCCGATAGCGGCGGCGTTTGCGTCGTTGGTCACAGCCACAGGCAGACCGAATTTCTCGCGGAAAGTCTTTGCCAAAGGTATGGGAGTCGGCCAGGGAAGGTTCACACCGTCGGCGATATCGCCGGTATAGTAGTTCGCGTTAGGAGCGCCGATACCGATGCCATGAATCTTGTCGACTGCGTCGTGGGCCTTGATGAGGCGAGTGATTTCATGGTGAAGCTCGTCGACATAGTCCTCGAACTTAGCGTGTTTGGCGGTTTTGATTGAGGACGAAGCGATTACGACGCCACGGGCGTCTACAATGCCGAAGACGGTGTTCGTTCCGCCTATATCGATGCCGATAACATAGGGTTTCATAAATCTAAAACGGTTATATGGGGTTAGTAATCAAGTTTTTCAACGATATTAGAAGTTACGTCGTCTGACGATCGCTTCCTGATTACAAATATAACACATTCGCCGATAACTTTATCGACACCGGACAACAGATTCTGTATTTTTAACAAATATTATGCAACACCGCCCGATCACCGCGGCCCGTAGTGCTCGAAAAGATGCTCGGTCTCCGATCCTTTCCCGGTCGGGGACAGATGCTCCATAAGCGAACTGCCGGTCAGGGCGATGTCATAGGTCGGTTCCGCTTCGGGAGCTTGTACAACCACGGCTACCGGATTCGAAAGAATGTGTCTCATCGTCGCCGAAGCAAGTTCCTCATCGGGAATTCCATCAAAATTCATAGCCGGAATATCCGCATCAAGCAACATGTCACGACGCCAGATATTGGCTCTTAGACGGGGGGCGAGTTGGTGGCATCCGCTATTCAGCTTATCCAGAATGTCCGAAGCATAATTCTTTTTCTCGTCAATATCGGGACCGACAATCCGGATGTTCGACTCACTCTTGCCTGCAAGACCGGTCACCGGACTAAAGCGACGAATATTTACAAGAACCAAATCGGCTCCCTGATCCAGATGAATCAAGGCTTTGTATGCTCCCATTCCGTTCACCCGGTCTCCCGGACGGACAAACATCACCGCCAGACCTTTTGCCTGGAGGAGACCCGCGAAATTTGCCTGGATAACCTGGGCATGGGGAGCAGTCCTGACTATTTTCACACGCGGATAGACCACATTTATCTCATTCAGAGCTACCGAAGTCCGATAGTTATCGTTTGTATCGACTAAAATTACCTCGATATTACGGAAGCCGGTATCATAGATCGATTTGATCGAACGCTTGACTTTTTTAATTGAGCCTCTCGATGGAATGATAAACGTCAGGTGAGGCGACGTGTCGGCTAGAGCGACCGTCCGAGCGAGACGGCGTGCGATCTTGAGGCGCTGAGCTTTCGATGAAAGCGAGTCGGCGATTTCTCCGAGGTCTCCCGGAAGGGGACTGGTCAGACGGCGAGCCCTGTCTTTCAGGTCGACAGCCATTGAAAAGGAATCGCTGAACGGAATCCCGCGATGAATAAAAGAGTCGCGAAGTACGTTAAGCCCCCAAATTGTCAGTTCTCGATCAGGGAGACCAAGCTCAGTCAGGTGGGCCCAGATAGCCTCGAAACCGTCATGAGTAGGCGCCATCATGGATGACTGGCTGCCGGCGCGTACCAGATAGTTGTATACATTTCGAGTCGGATCAACCAGTATCAGGCGTTCACCACGTCCCTGACTGTGCCACTCCTCGACTTTCATGGCCAGAGTAAGCATCATGTAAGCATGCTCGAGCTGAGTTATACGCGCATTACAGTGCCAGTCAACAGCCTCCATAAGTTCCCGGCTGAACAGATGACCGACAAGAAAACGAGGCATCTCACCCTCAAGAATCTCGACCGACAGTTCCATACCGGTCAGCGCACGTCGCTGACCTTTGATAAGCAACCGGTCATCGTGTTCGGTTCGCTTGATTATATTGGCGATTACGACGTGAGGACGCCCGTCGGTAAGACGGCGTTGCTCGCGGTTAATGTCTTCGTTCACCTCCTCTTCCGACGGTTGCCTGAGCAACTGACGGAGCACGGCGATACTGTCAGAAGGCAATGTGTCATCACTGTCTACAAACATGATATAATCGCCGGTCGATTCCTTGAATCCCTCGAGGCGGGATGCAAAGGGGCCGACATGATCGGTACGAATAGATGTAATGCGAGGATCTTTTTCGGCATATTCCTCAATGATACGAGGAGTGTTGTCGAGCGAGCCGTCATCAACAATCACGATTTCACACTCGACATCAGCGGCCGCCAGAACGCTATCGAGACAGCGCGCCAACCAGCGCTGAGAGTTGTAAGCCGGAATGATAATCGAAATGAAGTCCATATATACTTTTCAGTTATTCCGTAACGCAGAGCAATTCCCGACCGCTATCGCTGTTCTTTCGGAGATTCTCTGTCTGATGTTTCAAAATTACTGAAAAGTAATGATTAATGTAAGTCCGTCTTTAACTTTTTGCCAATTTTTATCCGAATTGTCACACCTTCTTCACGACCTCGGCACAAAGGCAAGAATAGACGGGTCCATCAGCTTTTCTGCTGCAGTTTTCAACCTCTCCGGCGTCACTTCACTGACCTTCCGGGCTACTTCGGACGGCGTTAACACCGGTAGGCCGGCGAGAACGGCACGAGCGGCTCCCTGCACCCGGTTTTCTATGTTTTCCCTTGCCAGGACAAGCTGTCCGAGATACTGCTTCCCGGCTGCCAACAGGGCCCGATGACTGAGCATTCGCCCGGCAAACATCGCTATTGTGTCATTTACAAGGCCTATACACTTCTCGAGATCCTCAGGATCAGTACCGAAATAGGTCGTAAACATGGTTGTATCTGTCCACGACGTCATTGCCGACTCAACGGTATAGACGAGTCCGCGGCGTTCACGGAGAGCGACATTCAGTTTTGAGTTCATTCCCGGCCCTCCGAGAATATTCGTCAGAAGTGCCAGAGTCAGCCGGCTGTCATAATCGGGGAGTGTCATACGCGCGCCCATTACTACATGAGCCTGATGGGTATCGACCTCTCGCCTGATGTCGAAACGCCCAGTATTGACCGACTGCACGAAGTCTGAAACCGGTGCTTTCGCCCTCGAAAGAGATGAACCGCCGAAATATTGCTCCAGCTGTCTGGCAAAAGTTTCAGGACCGGCCGGTCCGGCATAATAGGCTACCATATTATCAGCCGTGTAATAGCTGTCAAGCCACCGGCGGCAATCGGCCGACGTTATTGAAGCAACCGAATCGAGCGTACCGAGAATATTATGACCGAGTCCGGTTCCCTCGAACAGCCGGTCTTCAAAATCATCAAGAACAGCATCAGCCGGCGAATCAAGATAAGAGTTTATTTCATCGGCTATCACCTCGCGTTCACGTTCGATTTCCGGTCTCGGAAAACACGACCCGGAAATGAGATCGGCGATCAGTTCGAGAGCACGTCCGAGATGTCGCCGTGGGAAAGCCGTGTACACGACTGTATTTTCTTTCATCGTGTACGCATTCAGTTCACCTCCGACAGCTTCCATTCGGTTGATGATATGCCACGAAGAGCGTTTCGTCGTACCTTTGAACAGAGTGTGCTCTACGAAATGGGCCAGTCCGAATTCAGCCGGGTCGGACTCATCGCGCGAGCCGGCGCGGACAACAATCCCGGCATATCCCACTGCCGAACCGGGTACGCGGAGATGGACGGCTCGAAGACCGTTTGATAATGTAATGACCGAGGGCTCCATCGCTACTATTCGGGATCGTGCCAGCGTCCGTCGGACTTGATCAGTTCGATAAGAGCATCGACTGCCTCCTCTGTAGGAATATTGGAGACCACACACTCCTTTGCACGATAGAGAGAAACGCGACCACGGGCGCCACCGACATATCCGTAGTCTGCATCGGCCATTTCGCCTGGCCCGTTGACAATACAACCCATTACCCCTATTTTAAGTCCTTTCAGATGGCCGGTGGCTTCGCGGATTCGGCCAAGAGTGCCGGAAAGGTCAAACAGAGTGCGGCCACATCCGGGACAGGCAATGAACTCGGTCTTGGTAATGCGACGGCGGGTTGCTTGAAGAATGGTCATAGCCAACGAAACAAGGCGGTCGGGCGATACTCCGGGGGCGACAATTTCTATTCCGTCAATATTCTTCTCGTCAAGCAGAATACGGCCAAGATCAACCGATGCAGCAATTGTCACATGGTCGGCATCCATGTCGGCCGGATAGACCGCCCGGGCGAGACGTGTTCCGCTTACGTAAGAAGGAACATCGTGTCCGACCACGTATGGGCGAGGAGCGGTATCATCGGCCCCCACCTCCGCGCCGTCACTGATAATTGAAACCGGGTCGAAACCCTCATTGAGTCGGGCGATATGATCGAGAAGCATCCTCGCTACGGGAACTTCCGCTTCGGGAGCCTCACTGAGCGATACACGGATCGTATCACCGATACCCTCGGCAAGGAGCGTTCCGATTCCTACGGCGCTCTTCACGCGACCGTCCTCGCCGTCACCTGCTTCTGTGACTCCGAGATGAACAGGAAAGTCCATACCTTCTTCGGCCATCGTCTTGCAAAGAAGTCTGACTGTCTCGACCATTACCGTCACGTTACTGGCTTTTATCGAAATGACGATATCTTTAAAGTTTTCGTCGCGGGCGACTCTCAGAAATTCCATAGCCGATTCAACCATGCCGGCCGGTGTGTCGCCATATCGGCTCATGATGCGGTCGCTGAGAGAGCCGTGATTCACCCCGATTCTGATTGACCGGCCATTGGACCGGCACAGATCAAGAAACGATGTGAACGCTGTTCTCAAACGGTCCAGTTCCGCGCGATACTCTTCGTCGGTGTACTCAATGATTTTGAAAACGCGACCCGGATCGACGAAGTTTCCGGGATTGATTCTCACCTTGTCCACGTGGAGCGCAGCTTCGAAAGCCGCGGCCGGGTTGAAATGGATATCAGCCACAAGGGCGACCTTCACTCCCATCTCGTCGAGGCGTTGGCGAATCGCCCGGAGATTGCGTGCGTGTGCCACACCCTGGGCGGTAAGTCTAACGATCGGAGCTCCTGCGGCGGCAATGGAGGCCACCTGGGCGGTCGATGCTTCGGTGTCGAGTGTGGGTGTATTGGTCATCGATTGAATCACAACCGGGTTGTCGCCTCCGACAGGGACATCTCCGACCATTACGGTGTGAGTAGGACGACGGCGGACTGTGGCGTTTTTCTTTGTCATTGAGTATTGACTTTTGTATGGTGGTTTCAGTTTGTCTTGAACTTATAGGACGTAATTGAGGCCAGATCCTTGTTCGCTTTCACGATTTTATCTGATAGAGTAGCGCGCCAGTTGTCGAGGCGACCGGCAACCTCGTTGTCGGCCAAAGCGATGATCTGAGTAGCCAGGATAGCGGCATTCTGGGCACCGTCAATACCGACTGTGGCAACCGGAATGCCAGGAGGCATCTGGACAATGGCCAGGAGAGCATCACGGCCTTCGAGTGTTGAACTGATCGGCACACCGATGACCGGCACAGGTGTCAGAGCCGCGATCACACCGGGCAAAGCAGCTGCCATTCCGGCGGCCGCGATAATTACTTTGATTCCACGCTCACGTGCTGTGGACGCGAATTCCTCGACTTCGTGGGGTGTTCGGTGTGCACTCAAAGCGTGCATTTCAAACGGCACCTCCATCTGTTCAAGAAATTTAGCCGCTTTTTCTACGACGGGCAGATCCGAAGTGCTGCCCATGATTATGCTGACAAGTGGTTTCATTTATTTTAGCGATTAGGGTTGTACAAGGGGGGAAACTTTAGGGAGAAGGCGGTGGAACAATTCGAGGCCCATAATGAAATACGTAACTACCGTACCTGTCAGGAGGCCCAGAGCGACCTGAATCGGAGTGTGACGGTAAAGAGCAAGCCGGGCCGAACCGACCAGCCCTACAAGAAGGATGACAACAACGATCCAGGGTGTAACCCAGACATCGGCGATTCCGTTAGCGCCGATATAGATCATCATTCCAAGAAGGGTTCCCATTGCCAACGAATGGCCGCTGACCTTGGTAAAAGTATTCATTCCTAATAAAATCAGTGACGAGACCGCTCCGGCCACAAACAGCATGACAAGCCATACCGGAGCCATCGCCTGGTAGATATACCATGCCGTTCCGAGAAAACACAGCACCATGATAACCGTCGGCACATAACGCTGATGACGGTCGGGAATGTCGAATTCGTCGACATAACCAAGTTTTATGAGTGTCAGGATGGCAACCATAGGCGCTATCCCGGTGAGAAGAAACACGACCGTCGCCGCTCCGAATCTCACTGACTCCGGAAGTGTCGAAAGATCCGTGAGCCAAAGAGCGAGAATCATCGCATAGGTCGGAACGAGTATCGGAGAGAACACCGCTGAAACGATTCGGGCCCATCCTGGTTCCGGAATTTCTACGGCCGGACCACGTTCGGGATCGGGGGCTCCCTGTTCGTCGTCGATTTCCGATGATAGGTCAAGAGTGCCTATCGTTCGTTCTTCAACGGGTGTCCTTGCCGGACTTCCGCTTTCGGGAATATACGTCGGAGTTTCCTGTTCGGTCATCTGTATATGTCTGATTTGTTTTCGAAGAATAAAATTAGTATTTAGAGGCCTTTGCGAAGACGGGAGACCGGGATTCCAAGTTTCTCCCGGTGTTTGGTTACCGTCCGTCGGGCAAGTTTGTAACCGCGTTCAGCCATCTTGTCCGTCAACGCGCGGTCGCTTAACGGGTGACGCTTATCTTCCGCTTCGATTATCTCCCGGAGGGCGTTGATTACCTCGGCCGACGTCGTGTCTTCATCATCCGGAGTCGTAGCTGAACGTTCATTGAAGAACATTTTCAGAGGATAGACAGCGCCGGGAGTGGCCAAATACTTATTGGCGGTTGCCCGACTGACGACCGAGATATCATAACCGGTGCGTTCGGCGATGTCGCGCAGAAGCATCGGTTTGATTTTCGATGGATCCTCGTGTTCAAAAAACTCTGACTGAAAAGCTACGATTGCCTTGATGACGGCCATAAGAGTGTCTGTCCGGCGGTTTATCAGCCCGATGAATGCATTAGCCTCATCGCGTTTGCGACGGACGAAAACTCGCCCGTCTTTGTCATCGGGGTCAACCTTGAAAGATTCTTCGACCGCAAGCGCCGGAATGTTCTGATTCAGTGACACGCTGAAACGTCCGGGCTGATCCTCCACCGGAGCCACAAAATAGTCCGGAGTAACCCGACCGGCCATGTCGCGGGCATCGACCGGGGTGGCGTTTCCGGGCTTCGGATTGAGTGAACGAATCACATCGACCGCCTCGGTCAGAAGTTCACTATCGATTCCGAGAGCGTTTTTCAAACGGTCGTAATGTTTTTTAGTAAAGAGATCGAAATGATGATCAACAATTTCCGTGGCAGCTTTGATTGCCAGAGTTTTTGGTTGAAGACGCTTGAGCTGAATCAGAAGGCAGTCCCTCAAATCGACCGCACCCACTCCGGGTGGATCAAGGGTACGGACAAGGTCGAGAGCATCGGCCATATCCGTTCGGGTGATATCGAGGCCGGTAGCTATTGAAACATCGTCGGCGATATTGACAAGCGAACGGGTCAGGCGTCCGTTTTCATCCAGATTACCTACCAGATAGTGAGCCAGAGCGACCCGACGGGGTTCGCCGGCAATCATATCGAGCTGACTGTTAAGCGAGTCAGCAAGCGAATCGGGTTCATTCGATGCTTCTCTCCTATAGGCAGTGTCATCCGCCGAATGATTGTGAGCCTCGAAACGATATGACGGTATATCATCGTCGCTTCTGAAATCGGCCAACTGCATGTCTTCGGCCGTTTCGGTAAACTCTTCACCATGGCCATCGAGCGCATCATGATCTTCGAGCGCAGGATTATCCGCAAGCTCACGACGGACCTCGTCTTCAATCTCAGGACCCGACATTTCGAGCAATCTGACAAACCTTACCTGAAGTGGCGTCAGATGCTGGCTGAGTCTTTGGGACTGTTCTATGTCGAGATTCTGTTTCAATAGACTGGTATTTCAGTTATTCAACGGGGCCGAACTCCGCTTCGAGGGCTTCAAAACGCGCCAGAGAATCCGCTCCGTGACGCGCCATCATTGACTTTACTCGGCCGGGATCTTTCCTGACCTCAAGCGAACCGGGATTTTTTGAATAAAACTTATCGGCATAACACACTAACCGTTCAAGTGTGGTCTCAGGGACTAAAATACGGTCAGAGGGAAGCGGCAACCCTTGCGCGGCAATCTCTTCCTGAGTGAGTCCCGCACCGGTATGACGCTCGGCTACCCGTGCTATCCATTCGGGGAGTCCGTCACG
>CAYVXC010000035.1:0-16319 GCA_964454925.1 uncultured Bacteroides sp. | reverse complement strand
CGTTAGCGTTCTGACTTTTGGCTTTGAAAGCGAGGGCATAGAGCCTCATCTGTTTAATCATTGCGAGGAGGCCATTCGAACGTGTCGGCGAGAGATTTTCGGCCAAACCGATGTCGTTGATGAAGTGGAGGTCGGCATCGAGAATTTCGTCGGGAGTATGGTCGTTCAGTACGTCGATTAGGAGCGAGATAATGCCTTTGACGATGATGGCATCTGAATCGGCAGTGAAATGGACTTTACCGTCATCGGTCTGTTCGGCGTTGAGCCATACACGGCTCTGACAGCCCTCGATGATGTGTTCGGGTGTCTTGTACTTTTCCTCGATGGCCGGCAGAGCATTCCCGAGGTCAATGATATAGCTGTATCGGTCCATCCAGTCATCGATGTCACTGAATTCGTCGATTATTTCGTTCTGTTTATCTTCTATCGTCATGGGAATAATGTTTTTGAGTCGTTATTTTTCGTTGTAGACTACGTTTGTTATTACGTTTCCGATCATTTCAATAGTCTTCGGGTCGATGTTCCCGAAGTTGTCGTTTAATGTGTGCCATGTCGGATTAAATCCGCCAGTCTCGTGGTTGCCGATTTCTATGATGTCTATGGCCGGAATTCCGACATTGAGGAGCGGGAGATGGTCGTCGTTGATCGCACCGCCGATTTCATCGGGGAATCGGGTGCCATATCCGAGTTCTTTTGCCTGTTTCCAGACTTTGTCGACAATCTGGCGAGCGTTAGCCTGGCTGAATGCCTCGCGGTAGAAAACCGCATTTTTGCCTCCAACCATATCAAGGAGAATCGCATAACGGGGTTTTACACGGTCACCGGGCATGTTCTCGGCCCAGTATCGCGACCCGAGACACCACGAACGTTCATATTTGACTGCTTCGTCATAGGTTGCACCGGCAGGTGCGGAGAGACCTCCGTCTTCAGCATCGACCAAAAGTAGATCGACGCCGACAGTCGGTTGCTGAATGCTCATCAACCGGGCGAGTTCGAGTAGGACAGCCACGCCGCTGCCTCCGTCGTTGGCCCCGTCAATTGGCTTGGTTCTATTTGTATAGGAAGGATCTTCGTCGGCCCAGGGACGTGTGTCATAATGGGCGAGCAGGAGGATGCGCGAAGTTCCTCCCGGATTGAACGTGGCCAGAATATTTCTCACCGGGACGTTTTGGCCTGTCACGGGATTAGCGACTGTTGCATCGCTGACATCGACGCGGGCTCCAAGATTTCTCAGACGGGAAACCGCCAGGTCGACAAACCGTGCATGAGCCTCTGAACCGGGTACTCTCGGTCCGAGATCGACCTGGGCGCGCAACATGGCCATGGCGCTGTCGCGGTTGAAGACCGGAATGTCGTTTTTTGTCATTTTAGGAGATTCGGTTGAGGCCGCGGACACGTCGGCTGTCTTTGATTCGGAGGCGGAGCCGGCGTTTGCTGAACAACCGGCAAAAATGGTCAGTGAAACGGCCATGGCCGGTAGAAATGAACGATGAAACATCTTTCTGGAGGAGGGTTTAAGTATATTGCAGGTATTCGGACGGGTTAAAACGAAAAAAGGGTAAGCTGACTACATCGCGCCGCTCAACCACCCGCCCTTGCTTCGGTCAAGACCTGGGGGAGTGGGGTGGGAGCTGGCCGTGTAGGACTTACCCGTCGACAAAGGTACGAACTTTTTCCGAACCGACCAAATCTTTCCTCTAAAATCGGTTCAAAATCGACCGGTTAGTCTTCGCAGTAGTGGCGCAGGACACGGCGATAGGAGTTGAAGATTTTGGATTTTGAGACAAAGCCCTGATAATGGCCATCTTCGTCGACCACAGGGAGATTCCATGCCCCCGTTTTATCGAAGGTTTTCATGACTTTGTCCATTGTTTCGGTGTTAAGTACGCGTGCCGGAGGCATAGACATGAATTTAGACACATACATCTTTTTATATAGATCGGGACGGAACATGATGTTGCGGATTTCGTCGAGGATCACTACCCCGAGCAACATACCGTCGTTGTTGACAACCGGGAAAAGGTTTCGTGAAGATTTGGAGATGGTGTCTACCATCTGCTTTAAGTTCATTTCGGGATGAACGGGCAGGAAGTCGGTTTCAATTACATTGTTGATTTTGAGGAGAGTCAAAACGGCTTTGTCTTTGTGGTGAGTGAGAAGTTCACCGCGCTGGGCAAGTCGCATGGTATAGATTGAATAGGGCTCGAACATTTTGATGGTCCCGTAAGCGACGGTCGATACGATTAAGAGCGGCAAGAAAAGTTCGTAGCCTCCGGTCAGTTCAGCTGTCAGGAAGATTGCCATTAGCGGAGCGTGCATGACGGCGGACATGACTCCGGCCATGCCGATAAGAGCAAAGTTCTTTGTGGACAATACAATGTCGAAACCGACCATGTTGAAAAGGAACGAGAAAAGAAATCCTGTCATGCAACCGACATAAAGCGAGGGTGCGAAAGTTCCACCGACACCCCCGGCACCGTTAGTCGCCGACGTGGCAAACGCCTTTGTCAGAATGATCAGGAGGATAAAGACAGTCAGAAAGGCAATGTTAGAACCGTCGGAATAGAATATTGATCCGTTGAGAATAGCAGCGAAATCACCCGACAGAAGGCTGTTTATCGACGTATAACCTTCACCATAGAGCGGGGGAAACAGAAAGACGAGAGCCGACAGAATGGAGCATCCGACCGCCGTTTTGGTCCAGGGATTTTTGAAACGCTTGAAAAAGTTTTCCATCATGTTCATCACCCGGGTGAAATAGAGGCTGACGAGACCGCAGACAACGCCGAGAAGCAGGACGGGAGGGATTCGGTCGACCTCGAAAACATTTGCCTGGGCAAAGAAGAATTCAAACTCATAACCTGTATAGATGTAAGCAATTGTTGCGCTCGTGATCGAGGCGATGAGCAGCGGCATTACAGATACAGTCGTAAGGTCGATCATCAGGACTTCGAGTGTGAAAAGCATCCCGGCTATCGGCGCTTTGAAGATGCCGGCGATACCGGCCGCCGCCCCACAGCCGACAAGAATCATCAGGATGCGCGGGGACAGTCGGAATGCCTGGCCAATGTTTGACCCGATGGCGGCGCCCGTGTAGACAATCGGGCCTTCGGCTCCGACCGAACCGCCGAAGCCTATGGTCACCGAGCTGGCTACAACCGAAGTGTAGATGTTGTGTTTCTTAAGACGGCTTTTATTGCTTGAAATGGCATAGAGAACACGGGTTACACCATGGCTGATGTTATCGCGCACGACATATCTGACATAGAGCGCGGATAATATTACACCGATAGCCGGAAAAAGGATAAATATGTAGTTGCCTTCTTCGAGGTTGACACCGGCCGTAAGCCACGAAGAAAAGAGATGAATGAGCCATTTGAGCACCATGGCCGCGAAACCACAGAAAATTCCGACTAACAGGGCGAGGAAAAGTACAAAGTTCTTTTCCTTGACGTGTTTCTCTCGCCACGCCACCAGCCTGAGGAAAAATTTATAAATGGCCGATTCTGTATTGATTTCTTTCATAAGCAACTTGTCGGTAGAAACATATTGAGACTATAAGATCAGATACCTTTCCCTGTCAAGACCGTATTGACGGTGTGGAACAATATCTTCAGATCGACGGTCAGGGAGACGTTGTCGAGATAGACGAGATCAAACTGAAGACGTTCGATCATTTCATCGACCGTGGTCGCGTAGCCATATTTTACCATGCCCCACGAGGTTATTCCCGGGCGTACCTGATGGATCAGGTTATAATATGGCGCGCGTTCGATGATCTGGCGGATATAGAAATCACGTTCGGGCCGGGGACCGACCAGAGACATGTCTCCTTTCAGGACGTTCCAGAACTGAGGAAGTTCGTCGAGCCGATATTTTCTCAGAAAAGCACCTACACGGGTAATTCGGGGGTCATCGAGCGATGAGAGTGCCGGTCCACTTTCTTCGGCGTCGGTTCTCATGGTCCTGAACTTATAGATTTTGAAAGGTCGTTTGTGTTGTCCTATGCGCTCCTGGGAATAGATTACAGGTCCGGGACTATCGCGTTTCACCGCGACGGCCAGGGCAAGATAGAGCGGAGAGAGAATGACAAGAGTCAGTCCCGAGATGATGATATCGCTAATACGCTTGAGGTTCATCGTCAGGCGCGAAGCGCTCGTTCTCGTGATTTCAACCAAAAGTTCGCCGGTGATATCTTTCAACCTTGGGCGACTGGTCACCAACATATATGAGTCGGCCGGTATATATAACCGCGTATCGAGCGTAAAGAGCCTGTTGATCAGGCTGCTGGTCTGGACAAGTCCGCCATGAGACGGACAAATGATGATTCGCTTTACGTCGAGTTGACGGCAGATTGCTTCGATATCATTAATCTCATGGACAGGCAGATCGAGATCATTCCGTTTGAGATGGTTTGTGCGTGTATCGACATAACCCACGATATTGAAGCCGCCTCTTCCCGAGTTTCTGATTTTGTTTGCGAGCTGCATCGCTCCACGCGAGGCCCCGATAATCAGAGTATTGAAAGCAATCGTCCCGCTTCTGATTTCTCGAGAGATGATTGTATCCATCACCAGTCTGAATCCACCGAGGAAAACAAACAAAAGTCCCCAGAGAATGGCGATAACCTCGAGATTCAACATGCGGGCCGGCGCATTATCATTAAAGAGGGCAATGAAATAGATGGAGACAGAGCCGACAAAAGTGACCGATGCCGTTCCCCAGACATCATCGATTCGGGAGCGGAAATAAATGCCTTGATAACCTCCCCAGATAGCAATGAGGCCTACCATCGCAAGCGGAAAAATCAACTGGCCCAGAAGGATATTGGCGCTTGTAAGCTGACCCCACAGTGAAAGCGCCTGTCTGATATGTTCGGGTAGGAAATAATAGCGGACAATGTTAAAAAACAGCCATCCGACATTCAGGGCGATAAAATCGCCGGCAAAGTATTTTAATTTCAGTTTGCACGCATCTATCATCACCGTGAGTCTTTTACCGATTTACTTACGAATGACTTTGAAAGTGCCGTCCTCTGAGAGTTTCATTATAGTCGAAGCTTTCAGTTTCTTTTTTTCGTCGCGGCGCGAGGTACAGACATAATCGACTCCGTCAATAATGGCTTGGTCAATCTCGTCGAATGTAGCCGGGGTGGGATAGCCGCTTATATTGGCCGATGTGGAAACAAGCGGCCTTCGGAATGTGCGGCACAATGAGCGGGAGAAAGATTCTTTAGTTACTCTTACAGCTATTGACCCGTCTTCGGCCGGAAGATTCGGTGCGACTCCGATGGCTCGGTCATAGATGATGGTGAGCGGAGAGTCGGAAAATTCGATCAGTTGATAAGCGACTTCGGGGATGCCGTCAGCGGTCCGCTCAAGCATAGCTTCGTCGCCTACAAGGGTTATGAGCGCCTTGGAGTC
Source organism: uncultured Bacteroides sp. (assembly GCA_964454925.1). Taxonomy (GTDB): domain Bacteria; phylum Bacteroidota; class Bacteroidia; order Bacteroidales; family Muribaculaceae; genus CAG-873. The sequence goes on along the minus strand of CAYVXC010000035.1, from coordinate 10,896 downwards.
TGCCCGCTGTTTGAGTTTGTAGACTTTTTCGACGGCCGAAGGATCTGTTGCGTCACAACCGATTCCCCAGACCGTGTCGGTGGGATAGAGAATCAGGCCGCCGCGGCGGAGAACATCCACGGCGGCTCTGATATCGTCGTTATATTTTTCTGAATCGTTTTCAGTCATTTTGTGCTTGATGGACAGGACGGAGAAGGTCGTTGACCGTCTTCACCGGATTGAATGTTGACGCCGGCACTTCGACAAAGATTGTCGACCAGTCGCTCATCGCTCCGTTCCAGAGACCCGGGAGCTCAAGGGCGCGAAGATCGCGTCCGCCCAGTGATTTCTCACTGATGAACCCGGTTTCGGGATCGACAAATTTCTTTAAATCAAATTTGTGACCGTCAACATCGGTTATGTAGCAAACCAGGTCAACAGGGTTGAAATGGGTCGCGGTTTTCATCATCGCGGTAGCCTCGGGGTTGGCGGTATCGATTTGGGTAGATTCGAGAATCTGAGGCGAAGCAGATCCGTCGGCGTTATAAACTATATAAGGACCTCCGCCGGGTTCGCCTTCGTTAACAACCATTCCGCATACACGGAGCGGACGATTGAACTTGGCCCGTAGATAGGCGGCGAGTTCTTCGTCTGACATAGCGGCAATCTTTTCGTCAGTGGTAGCGAGTGTGTTGTTCAGGAACGATACCATTTCCTCGAGTACTTCGCGCGAGGGGGTGGCGTCTTTGAGAACTGAGAGATATTTTTCAATGGCATCGTGGGCTTCGATAAGCACACCGGCCAGAATCTTTTTATAACGGATCGTCGATTCGCGACGGTTGTCGGGAACGACGTTATCAATATTTTTGATGAAAACGACTGTCGAATCAATATCGCCGAGGTTTTCGATCAGAGCGCCGTGACCACCGGGACGGAAAACGATGTTGCCGTCGTTGTCGCGGAAGAGCTCGTTGTCGGGTGTTGCGGCGACGGTGTCGGTCGAAGGTTTCTGAACACTCATCGAAATATCAAATTTCACACCGAATTTATCTTCGAGAGCCGGACGTACCGATTCGATCTTTTTAGCGAAAAGATCGCGGTGATTTTCAGAAACAGTGAAATGAAGTCTGACTTTTCCGTTTGTAGCGGCTGTCGTGGCGCCTTCGACCATCTGTTCCTCAACCGGGGTACGGGTCGAGCCGTCGGGATAACGGTGGAAAGTGAGCAGTCCTTTCGGCAGGCCGCCGTAATTCATACCGTCATTTTCAACGATAGCGGCGATTATTTCCTTATATTTCTTTTCGTCAGCAAGCTGGCTCGAGGTTTTGCCTGTTTTTTCGACGAGCACCTTGTCGAGTTCGGCCTTGAAGGGAAGATTGTCGAGGTTGGCGATAATTTCGCTGACAGGAGAACCGGGTGCAGGAACAGTCTCATCACCATTGACGAATGAGAACAAGGCTTTGAACATTCGCGATGCAGCACCTGAAGCCGGTACGAATTTTACTACTTCGCCTCCGTCGCTCAGGTATTTGTTCCAGCGTTCGATGGCACTTTGTTCACCATCTTTGTCAAGACGGAGAATACCGTTGCCGACGGTTGCCGAGCCGGCAAGACGCAGATAGGGGAAGCCGGTTTTAAAGCGGTCGAGCTGTGCTTCGATTTGTCCGGCGGTGATGCCTCGTTGTTTCAGAGTCTTGATGTCGTTGTCGTTAAGCATGGTTGGGTAGATGTTAGGTATGTTATACTTTGTTTTTATTGTTTCGAGATTCGTTTCATCAGGTTATAGGCAGAAATCACGCCCAGTTCACCGGCACGGCTCAGGTCGTTCATGCCTTCGGTGCGCCGTCCCTGACGGAAGAATGTGTATCCTCTGTTGAAATATGCTTCGCCAAAGTCGGGTTTGAGTCCGATGGCGGTATTGAACAGGTCGAGAGCCTCTTCGGTCCGTCCGAGACCGAGCAGAACCACTCCTTTATTGTAGATAGCGAAAGGATTGGAGTTTGTAAGCGAGATTGCTTTGTCGAGGTCAGCAAGAATAAGGTCGGTGTTCTGCCTCTCCATGCTCCGCGCTGTTAGGGCGTCCATGTGGTGGCTCGGAACAGACTCCGTGCCCGCATCTTTCAGTCTCAGGCGAGCTTGTGCGCGGAGCATATATGCCGGGGAGTAATCGGGCATAATGGCGATTGCACGGTCAAGGTCAGCGATTGCGCTCCGGTAGTCGCGAAGAGTAATGAAGTCCATCGCGCGACCGACGTAATCGATAGCCCGCGGGGCATGGGTTGCAAGATAAGAATTGTAATATTCAACCGATTTAAAGTGGCGGGCGATTTCGGCGTCATCGGTCAGAACGGGAGGATTGACCGTAACCAACACGACAAATCTCAGCTGGCGTGTAGTGTTCAGGTCGTCAACTTCCTTGATGTAGTAGGTGTTAGCCTTGATTTCAGTAGGAGAACTGTAGAACGACAGTTCGACAATTCCCTCGGGCGTAATATTGACGTTTCTGTCCTGAACGCGGCCACGGATGGCTGTATTGTTATATTCTTGCCTTAGATCGGTATTGTCGTCAACGGTCAGGAGAGAAGCGAATTCACGCTTTGTCAGAGTTTCCGGATCGGGGGCTTCGTCCTGTACGTCCGGTTTACCTGATTCAACCTTGCCGTCAACAGGTTTGAGGCGTTTTGACAGACTTTCCGCCCGGTCATAGTCAGCGGCGGCTTTCGCTTTGTCGCCTTTCATGAAATAGAACTGGCTCCGGAGTTGATAGCCGGTCGGGAAGTCCGGGAAATTTTTTATTATTGCCCCGGCATCGCGTATCGCTCCGTCAAAATCGTGTTTTTTGGCCAGAATCATAGCGCGGTTATAGAGAGCGCGGTGATCGTCGGGATTGATGTCGAGGACGGCACTGAAATCAGCCAAAGCGCGGTCGTTGGCCTCGACTTCGGCATTGAGGAGACCGCGATTGAAAAGCGCCATGGGGTTATCGGGTTCAAGAGAAAGAGCATAGTCATAGTCATCCATCGCGCCATACCAGTCTCTAAGACTGTAACGGATAAATGCTCGGTTAACATACAGGCCCGCAACTCTCGGTTCGAGGCGGATCGCGTGATTCATGTCGACAAGCGCGGCTTTGAAATCAGGGCGTCGGCGTTTGAGCTGAAGTTCGGCGCGCATGACGTGGCCGTTAAATGAATTCGTGTCTTTTTCGAGAGTGATATTGATGTCTTTAATCGCGCTGATAGTGTCACCCTTCATCAGCCCGAGACGGGCACGGCCGATGTAGGCGTTTTCGAAGTTGGGATAAAGATCGATCAGATGAGTATAGATCGAATCGGCTTCATGAAACTCTTTTAGCTCGGTGAGGGCGGCCGCCATGTTGAAAAGCATCTGTCGGTTGCGGGGCAGAAGCTCGAGCGCGTGACGGTAGTCGTCGGCCGCGCCACGGAAATTACCCATGTTCTGTCTGGCCACGCCACGGACCTCCCAGGCGTCGGTGATGAATTCATTGAGTTCGATGGCTTTCGACGCATCGTCTTCGGCACCGTGGAAATCTTCAAGATTGAGTTTCGCTATGGAACGGAGAAAATATGGCTTGGCCAGATATGGCTTGGCGCTGATTGCCTGGTTGAAATACTGAATCGCCACGAGATAGTCCTCGAAATACATGGCGTTCGCTCCGATAGCCATGACACGTTCGGCACTGATCTGGGATCGGGCTTGAGGCGAACAGAGAACCGCGAGAACAGCCACGGCGGCTAACAGAAAGCCGCGGATACGACCCGGATAAAATATGTGACTTGTCAGCTTTTTCATTATTCTACAAAGTTACGATTTTCTTTGAAAACAAATCGCGATTTTCGAAAATTAACTATCCTACGCCGGATTTTTTGTTCGCATGACTTCCAGGAATGATGAACAATGTCATTGGAGCGAAGTTATAATATGTATAGAAAAACAAAAAAACATCAACCGAAAGTGAAGATCAGATTTAACAAAATAAGAGTTGTCTTAGCCTCCATAGCGCTCGGCGGAAGTCTGTCGACGGCTATTGCCGGAACACCTGTTCAACCATATATAACGGCCGATCTTACAAGCGCCTATCTTTGGCGTGGTCAGAAAAACGCGGGCATAAGTATACAGCCGGTTCTCGGAATCAAGTGGCATGGCTTGAACTTCTATGTGTGGGGCAACGAACAACTTGCTCCACCCGCTGATCAGCATCCCATTAAACATGAAATTGACTTTTTCCTGAAATATCAAGTCAGCCCAAACTGGAATATAGGCCTGAAGGATGTCTACCTAAATACCAGAGGAACGGGCTTTTTCAGCTTTGGAAGCATCGGGCATGCGGCAAACGGACTCGATGTGCTCCTGACCTATTCGAATCGTTGGTTCGAGGCAGACTGGTCGACGACAATAGCCGGTTATGACGGCACCGACCATCACGGGAAAAGATCTTATGGGTCTTATCTTGCACTTTCAAACAAGCCGGTGACATGGTGTCAGATCGACTGGACGGGATCAGTCGGAATTGTACCCTATTATTGTTCACGCTATGACGAAGATGACTCTAAGGGTTTTCATGTCAATATGGTTTCGGTTAAAGCAGCCCATACGTTTGAGCTGAATAAAGCAAAGACCACCGACATCGGTGTCTACACCGAGTTGATGGTCAATCCAAGCGGCCGAAAGGCTTATTTTCGCGTCGGGGCAAAGTTCACTTTCGACCCTATGCGTCACAAGAAATAATTTTCGGTCATGAATAGAGCCGTTCGCGGGCGGCGAGCACTCTTTCGTCGGTGATATAATCGTCATAGTCCATCCGTTTATCAATGATGCCGTTGGGCGTCAGTTCGATAATACGGTTGCAGACAGTCTGGAGGAACGAGTGGTCGTGACTCGTCATCAGAATGTTTCCCCTGAAATTCTGGAGCGTGTTGGTGAACGCCTGGATCGATTCGAGGTCAAGATGGTTTGTAGGTGAATCGAGTACGAGTGTATTCGCGTCGGTCATCATCATGCGGGCAATCATGCAACGCATTTTTTCACCACCTGAGAGTACCGATGCTTTCTTCAAAACCTCCTCTCCCGAGAAAAGCATTTTCCCAAGGAATCCTTTGATGTAGATTTCGCTGGTGTCGTCGCTGAACTGGCTGAGCCAGTCGACAAGATTCATGTCGGTGTTGAAAAACGAGCTGTTGTCGAGCGGGAGATAAGCCGAAGTGATTGTCTGGCCCCAGTCGTAGCTGCCTTCAAAAGGCTTGCGGTTTCCGGTTATGATTTCAAACAGGGCAGTCATTGCACGCGGATCACGGCTCAGAAAAGCGACCTTGTCGCCTTTTTCAATTTGGAAGTTGACATCGCGGAACAGCGGAGTTCCGTCGTCGGCATCGGCCGAAATTCCGTGTACCTCAAGAATTTTGTTGCCAGGTTCGCGAAGCGGAGTGAAGATTATGCCGGGATAGCGGCGCGATGAAGGCTGAATTTCTTCAACGTTGAGCTTTTCAAGCATCTTCTTTCTGGAAGTGGTCTGTTTTGATTTGGCGACGTTGGCGCTGAAACGGCTGATGAATTCCAGAAGCTCCTTTCTCTTTTCTTCGGCTTTCTTGTTCTGTTGCTGTTGCTGGCGGAGGGCCAGCTGACTCGACTGATACCAGAAACTGTAGTTTCCGGCAAAGAGTGACATTTTGTTATAGTCAAGGTCGAGCGTATGGGTTGATACGGCGTCGAGGAAGTGGCGGTCGTGGCTGACTACAAGCACCGTGTTTTCGAATTTCGATAGATAGTCTTCGAGCCAGGCGACGGTGTCAAGGTCGAGGTCATTGGTGGGCTCGTCGAGAAGAAGGTTGTCGGGGTTGCCATAGAGAGCTTTGGCAAGCAGAACTCTGACCTTTTCGTTGGCCGACATGTCGCGCATCAGTGTATAGTGCTTATCTTCCTTGATACCAAGTCCGCTCAGAAGAGCCGCGGCGTCGCTTTCGGCGTTCCAACCTTCGAGTTCGGCGAATTTTTCTTCGAGCTCGGAAGCCCTGATTCCGTCCGCATCAGTGAAATCGGATTTTGAGTAAAGAGCTTCTTTTTCTTTCATGATGTCCCAAAGAACGGTATGCCCCTGGAGAACGGTGTCGAGGACGGTGAAGTCGTCAAATTTGAAGTGATCCTGTTCGAGAACACTCATTCTTTCGCCGGGACCCTGGGTGACAGAACCGTGAGTGGGCGACAGTTCGCCACTTAGAATCTTCATAAGAGTCGATTTGCCTGCACCGTTCGCACCGATGATGCCGTAGCAGTTGCCGGGGGTGAATTTCATATTGACCTCCTGAAAGAGGACGCGTTTGCCAAACTGTTGGCCGAGATTGGTTAGTGTTATCATTATCTATTGGAAACCTATGTTTAAACCTTGTTGTGTGCTTTATGCTCAATCTTTATACATCGGAGGGTTGAGACTCCTTAGATTATAACCCGATGACATCACCTCGCCGTATGCACCGGCCGACCGGATTGCGATGATGTCACCTCGACGTGGGGTAGCCAAGGGGTAATCGGTCGCAAAAGTGTCGGAGCTTTCGCATACCGGACCTACAATGTCAACGGTTACCGTCGGCCGATCCTTGCCGCTGATGTTTTCGACCGCGTGGAGGGCCTGATAGAGAGCGGGGCGGATGAGTTCGGACATTCCGGCATCAAGGATAGCGAACGTCCTCTCGTCGCCCTCTTTGACATAAAGTACTCGCGAAATCAGACTTCCGCACTGTCCAACCAGAGCGCGTCCGAGTTCAAAGTGAACTTCGTCAATGAGCGAAGTGTCGAGCGAGTCGTTGAACGTATCGAAATAGGATTTGAAATCCGGAACGGGGTACTTATCGGGATTTTCGTAGTCGATTCCGAGTCCGCCGCCGACGTTGACCGATTTGAGTCGGATTCCGCGGTTGGCAAGATTGCGTACAATACCGTTTATCCGTTCGGAAAGGATTTTAAACGGTTCGTTGATGGTGATCTGAGAGCCGATATGGAAATGGAGTCCGACAAGTTTGACGGCCGGAAGAGACAGAGCCGTTTCGATAGCCTTGTCGAGCGAAGACAAATTGATTCCGAATTTGTTTTCGGCGAGTCCTGTCGTTATATAATGGTGGGTATGGGCATCAATTTCTGGGTTGACACGGAGAGCGACACGTGCGGTCACTCCTTTGGCCTTGGCGCGTTCGCTGATGTTTTCCAACTCAGGAAGCGATTCGACGTTGAATGCCTCGATTCCTTGGTCGAGAGCGATGTCGATTTCCCGGTCGGTTTTGCCGACGCCGGCAAACATTATTTTCGAAGCGGGGAAACCCGTCTCGACCGCGCGTATGATTTCACCGCCGCTGACGGTGTCAGCACCGAGTCCGGCATGGGAAATGTGTCTCATGACCAGAGGATCAGTACAGGCTTTGACGGCATAATGAAGGCGGAATTTAGGATTGACCGAGGCCCCCTCAAGAGCGGCTTCGACAGTCTTGTCAAGAAGGGACAGGTCATAGTAGTAGAACGGCGTCTCGCGACTGCCGATTTCTGAAATATTTATATCAAGCATTAATAAAAATGTATAGGACTTACTTAAAGAGCTTTTCACTCAAAAGGTTGAGCGCACGGACCTTATCGGCCGAACTGACTACCATCGAAATATTGTAGTTCGAGCCACCGTAGGATATCATTCGGACGGGGATGTCGCGGAGGGCATCGATAGCAAGAGCTTCGAAACCGTTGTTATGCCAGTCCATATCACCGACCACGCAGACGATGGTCATATCGCGGTCGACTGTCACCGTGCCGAATTTCATCAGGTCGTCGGTGATAGCGTCAAGACGCCGTTCATCGTCGATCGTAACCGTGACTCCTACCTCGCTTGTGGCTATCATATCGATGGCTGTTCGATGATCTTCGAAAGTCTCGAATACTTTGTGCAGGAATCCGTATGCCATCAATGAACGTCCGGATTTGATGTTGATGACAGTAATCCCGTCTTTTGCCGCAACGGCTTTGATGGTTTTGGTTGCCGGCATATTATATATGACAGTTCCCGGTTTGTGTGGTTCAAGCGTGTTGAGCAATCTGACCGGGATATTGGCCAACCGGGCAGGGAGGACACACGACGGGTGAAGAATCTTCGCTCCGAAGTAGGCCAGTTCGGCCGCTTCTTCAAAGTGAAGTTCACTGACCGGTGACGTGCCTTCTACGAAACGAGGGTCGTTGTTGTGCATTCCGTCGATATCTGTCCAGATTTCGACTTCGTCGGCATTGACGGCTGCACCAATAAGCGATGCGGTGTAGTCGCTGCCGCCTCGCTGGAGATTGTCAATCTCACCGTAGGCATTGCGGCATATGAATCCCTGAGTGATATATAGGTCAGCATCGGGTTTCATATCGAGAAGACGGCGGAGCCGGGTAGAGATATATCTCATGTCGGGTTCGCCGTTAACGTCGGTCTTCATAAAGTCGAGGGCCGGAAGAAGGACCGCACGTATCCCGGTCATACGAAGATAGGCGGTCATCATGGCCGTTGACATGAGTTCACCCTGAGCGAGAATTTCTTTTTCGTCGGTTTCTGTGAAGTCTACGCCGACAATTGATCTCATGTAATCAAAGGACCGATCAATGGCTTCGGTAGCTTCTGCTCGGGCCGAAAGAGCCGCCGCGTTAGCCATCGCACCGCCGCGGGTGCCTCCGGCTATCCTACCGATTTCGAATAGTTCATCAAGAACCTGGTCATACTTGGCTCTGAGGGCATTGATGGTATCTTGAGCGCCCGGAATGTTACGTTTTGTCAGATATTCGCCGATCTGAACAAGAGTATTTGTTGTTCCGGCCATTGCAGACAGAACAATAATATTCCGTCCGCGAGCTGAAATCAGCTCAGCGACATTCTTTATTCTTTCGGCCGAACCGACCGATGTACCGCCGAATTTAAGTACGTTCATTATCTCTTAGTCGATGGATTCAGTTTCAACCTACAAAATTACGAAAAAAATCCGAAACAGCGTCCAATGAATGAAATCCTTCCTAATAATAACGCGATATAATAACGCGATTAAGGACCTTATGGTCGTTAATGACATTAAGGCCCTCATCTCTTTCAATATTAATCGGGGGTATCATCTTTCTCCCCAGCGGGACCGGAGGGGATAGCGGTTGGTGTGGAGAAGCAGGCGCGCACCTGAGGAGTAGGTGAAATAGGACCAGGTCCATGTCAACAGGACGGTTATCTTGTTACGCATTCCGAGAAGCGAAATCAGATGAACGAACATCCAGGTGAACCATGCGGGCCGGCCGTACATGTGAAGATGTTTCAGGTCAACAACCGCACGATTTCGGCCAACGGTTGCCATTGATCCCTTGTCCTTATATTTAAAGGGTGTTTCGAATGATCTTTTCTTGAGGTTTTTGGCCAAGGTCTTAGCCTGTTGTATAGCCACCTGGGCAAGTTGGGGGCATCCGCGCGGATAGGCATTGTCGATGTGGAGCGAAATATCGCCGATAGCGAATATATCTTCTACGCCCTGCACGCGGTTGAATTCGTCAACGACAAATCGGTTACCAGGTCCAATTTCGGGAGCTTTACCTTCAAACGCAAAGGGAACGCCCGTTACTCCGGCCGTCCAAATCACCATCTCGGAGTATAGCTCTTGTCCGTCCTTGAAATGGATGATGTTGTCGCGGTATGTCTCCATGGTTTTGTTTAATATTACGTTGACCATCAGATGGTCCATGTAGGTCAATACTTCGCGCGAAGCGCGTTCGCTCATTGTCCGAAGCAGTCGGTCGGTTCCCTCGACGAGGTTGACAGTCACTTCGTCGACCGAGATTTTCGGGTATTCGCGTTTCAGGATATAGCGCTTCATTTCTCCGATTGCCCCGGCAACTTCAACGCCCGTCGGACCTCCGCCGATTATGGTAAATGTCAACAGACGGCGACGATATTCAGGGTCGTCGGATATGGCCGCACGTTCGAGACGGTCGAGAATGTCATTACGACACCTGATAGCCTCGGCGGTACTCTTCAAGGTGTAAACGTTTTTTTCGAGGTCGGGAATGCCGTAAAAATTGTTTGTCGTGCCGGCGGCAATGACAAGTTTGTCATATTCGAGAGTCTCATACTGGGTAATAACACGTTTGTTGACAGTGTCGATAGACTTCACTTCGCCCATGTTATATTTCACGCCCTTCGCGCGGCGCGTCCTCATTTCGCGTCGGAGGGGGAACGAGATGCTTGCGGGATCGAGGCCGGCCGATGCTACCTGATAGAACAACGGCGGGAATGAATGGAAATTGTTGCGGTCAATCAGAGTGATATCCCAGTTCTTACGGTCGATGTTCTTTATGAAATTGAGGCCTGCGAAGCCTCCGCCTATAACGATTATACGAGGTTTGGCGGGCGTGGAAGATGTGTCAGACATAGTGGATGAATTTACTTGTTTGCCTTATAACAAGTTCACCGCAAAGTTGGTTCCGTCTCAAAAATATTAATTTTCGTTTCAGGTTTTGAAAATGATTTGGTTAAAAGCGAAAAAAGTTGTAACTTTGTGGGCAATTTATCCGAACCGGGCCGAAATAAAGCAGACGGATATTATGTTTCCGACTCGCCCGACGGGCTTAACATTCTAATTTATAAATAAATGTACGTTATCGTAGAAATTCAGGGACAGCAGTTCAAGGCTGAAGCCGGCAAGTTCCTGTATGTTCATTTCCTCGGCGACAAAGTCAAAGAAGGAGAAGAAGTTGTTTTCGACAAGGTTCTCCTCGCCGACAATGATGGAGATGTTAAGGTTGGCGCACCCACCGTTGAAGGCGCCAAAGTAGTTTGTGAAGTAGCTGAGCCCCTCGTAAAAGGTGACAAGGTTATCGTTTTCAAGAAGAAACGCCGCAAAGGCTATCGTCGTAAAA
>CAYVXC010000034.1:3997-16500 GCA_964454925.1 uncultured Bacteroides sp. | reverse complement strand
CCTGCGGCTGCGATAGCCTGCTGGAATTCGGGATCAGCGACGTCTCCGGCAGCAAACACTCCGTCAACGCTGGTTTGAGTCGAGCGACCGCGCGTTTTGATGAAACCTTGCTCGTCAGTTTCAAGGTAGGGCTTGAAAATGTCGCTGTTTGGCTGATGTCCGATCGCGAGGAAAAAGCCGTCAATCGAGATGTCGAATTTTTGCTCTTTGTCGGTTCCGAGATTCTCGACGAGGTGAGCGCCCTGAAGGACATCTTCTCCATAGAGCCCCAGCGTATTAGTATTGAAAAGAACCGTAATTTTCGGATTTTCCAAAACACGCTGTTGCATCACCTTTGATGCTCTTAGATAATCCTTTCTGACAATCAGATAAACTTTGTCAGCGAGTTTAGAAAGATAGAGTGCTTCCTCACAAGCGCTGTCTCCACCGCCTACGACGGCGACAGTCTTTTTTCTGTAAAAGAAACCGTCACAGACGGCACACGCGGACACTCCCATTCCCATATATTTTTTCTCGTCGGGGAGGCCAAGATATCGTGCGGACGCACCGGTAGCGATAATTACCGAATCGGCCGTCAGAGTTTCCTTGCCGTTAAGTATCACTTTCAACGGTCGTACCGAAAAATCTACTTCAGTGACACGTCCGGAGCGCATTTCTGCACCGAAACGCAGAGCCTGGCGACGAAGGTCGTCCATAAGCTGATTACCATCTATTCCGTCGGGGTAGCCCGGGAAATTCTCTACTTCGGAAGTTGTGGTCAATTGGCCGCCGAGCTGGGGACCTTCGATCAAGAGAGGATCAAGAGCCGCACGCGAGGCGTAGATAGCAGCCGTATAACCGGCGGGGCCGGAACCGATGATAAGCGTTTTTGTATGAGTTCCTTTGTCAGTTGTTGTGTCCATAATATTAATATTTTGGTTATGTTTCTTATCGTAGATCTATTACTTCAACTCCGGGATTAGCAGATGTACTGAATCGGAAATAGTCAGATGTCTGCTTTTTACCCTTCACGGCCGATAATACTGTCACTGTCAGTTTCCCTCCATTTGAAAGTTCAGCCGTGACTTCTGTCGGCAACCAGGTTGAAGAGTTTATCGTGACGACTGCCGAGCGAATATAAAGACTCCGACGGTTACTGACCATCTTGATTTTATAAGCAGTCTTTGTCGAAGAGAGCATGCTGACTTTATAATTCACCTGATAATTACGGAGGAAAGCCAACGGATTGACTTCAGCAAGTTCATTTGCAGTCGGTGTTGTCACAGAGACCTCTTTTTCAGACGGCTGATAGGTCCACTGGGTCTTGCCATCGTAAAAGACCTTTATATCCTCACCTGAAAAGGTGAAGCATTCCCGGGCCACCGTCAATGAACCGGACCCTGAACCATTCTCGGACACGGCCTTTAGCGCAAGCGTGAGTGAGGGGGCTGATTCAACCGCTGACAAAACCTTGTTGAGCACCTCACCGGCTGTTATCGCACGAAGAGCCGGGGCTGAAAGCAAACAAAGCAGTAGTATTATCTTCTTAATCATTAATCGGAGTTTCACAAAATGATAACGTAGTGAATATTGATAAAGTTCGATTTACCGGACGCATGGTCAGCGCTGGGAGAGGATCGTTTCAAGCGTGGCCGAATCAACAAGAACCTGACGTGGCTTACTACCGGCTGCCATACCGACAATCCCGGCTGCTTCCATCTGATCCATAATCTTTCCGGCCCGGTTATAACCTATTTCAAAACGTCTCTGAAGCGAAGACGTCGAAGCGGTTGATTGTCTGACCGTGAAGCGGGCTGCTTCGTCGAACAATGGATCCCGGTCCATAGAACCTCCCGCTATCGCTCCGGCTACACCTCCCGCATCCCCGGGAGCAAGAGGCTCGGGTAACTGATACGCATGAGTGAATCCGACTTGATCGCCAATAGCCTCACAAATGGCCTCGACTTCGTCGGTAGAAATGAATGCACACTGCATTCGTTCGAGATCACCACCCTGAGTATAGAGCATGTCGCCTCGACCAATCAGTCTCTCAGCTCCCGGCCGGTCAAGAATAGTTCGCGAGTCAATCATCTGAATAGTCTTGAATGCTATTCGGGTCGGACAGTTAGCCTTGATCAGACCGGTGAGAACGTTGGTAGAAGGTCGCTGGGTCGCAATAACCATGTGGATGCCGACCGCACGTGCTTTCTGGGTTATACGCATCACCGGATTCTCAATATCCTTACCGCCAGTCATGATGAGGTCGGCAAACTCATCGATTATGACCACGATATACGGAAGATAACAATGTCCTTTTTCTGGGTTCAGCTTGCGCTTTATAAACTTGTTATTGTAATCTTCGATTTTGTTTGTTCCTGCCTTTTTCAATAATGCGTAACGGTTATCCATTTCGACGCAAAGCGAATTGAGAACACTTAGCACCTTAGAGGGATCGGTTACAATAGCTTCTTCCTCATCCGGGAGAGACGCAAGGAAATGCCGATCAAGACGTTCATAAAGCGAGAATTCAACCATCTTAGGGTCAATGAGCACGAATTTCAACTCGCTGGGATGTTTTTTGTAGAGCAGCGATGCAATGATAGCGTTCAAGCCAACCGATTTACCTTGTCCGGTCGCACCCGCGACGAGAGCATGTGGCATGGCAGCCAGGTCGGCAATAAAGAACTCATTGGAAATCGTCGCGCCCAAAGCAACGGGCAGTTTGGCTGTCGATTCACGGAATTTGCGTGAAGCCAATACCATCCTCATTGACACGGTCTGCGGATCGCTGTTTGGCACCTCGATACCGACTGTACCCTTTCCGGGCATCGGTGCTATGATTCGGATGCCTTTAGCGGCAAGACTCATGGCAATGTCATCCTCCAACCGTTTGATCTGAGCGATACGTATACCTTCCGACGGGACTATCTCATATAGAGTCACTGTCGGACCAACCGTAGCCTTAATCGAAGAAATAGTGATTCTATGATCTCCGAGAGCTTTAATAATCCTGTCTTTGTTCTTCTCCTGTTCTTCCCTGTCAACCGTCTGACGGATGGGACGGTCTTCGAGTAATTCAAGAGACGGGAACTTATAGCGCGACAGCTCTGCCCGCGGGTCGTAATCCCCGGTCACCGTGTCTGACGGACCGGCCACGTCACCGCCCGAATTATCGATGTCGATTACCGGGGCATCGATTTCAAAACCGGGTTCTTCGGATTCGGTCGCACTTTCTTTTACATGCTCCGAATTATCTTTTTCCTGAACTGTATCAATGACAAATCCTTCGGATTCATCCGGTTCGACGTAATCAGTTTCGATTTTGTCAGAAATTTCCTCAGGTTTCTCTTCGGATTCGTCAGTAGTCTCAACACTGACTTCCTCAATTTTTCCGTCTTCTGATGTCTCAGAAGATTGAGCGGGCTCGACATTTTTTTCTTCGCGTTCTTCTTCGCGAAGTGCAGCAAGCTGTCTTAGCTTCTCTGCGGCAGCCGCACGAGCGGCTCTTCGCGCTTTGTTAGCCTCCTTCCAGTGGTTATAGAAACGCATGAGCGCATTCAGATATACCGAAACAACTGCAACTATAAGAATAATCGAAACAAGGAAACATCCTATCCAGCCTGAGAAATCGAAGAGATAGGCGTTTACATAGTGGCCATGAACACCACCCCAGAATGTTGGAGATTCAAGAGTAAATGTCAGTAGTCCTACAAAAATGGAAAGTGTTATGGCAAGTAAAGCGCTTCTGAATGTCAGAGCCCAGAACTCGATGCGACGACGTCGCAATAGTCTTATTCCCAGCACTCCAAGATAAACGGCTATCACGAAGGAGCCTATTCCGAGTGCTTTTGTAAACAGTACATCCCCTACCCTTGCGCCGAACGGTCCGACAATATTGTAAATTGGTGTTCCAGACTTCACAATTTCATCGACAGTCATATTCATTATGGCCGTCTGATCAAGAGCTCCGGATTTAATCTGACTGAGCAGGACTATTACGATGACAGTAGCGAGTAGGCAACATACCAATCCAAAGAATATGGCTAAACGTTGATCATAAAAGAATCTAACGAGCAACGGTTCGGCCTTGTCCTTGGTCTTGACAGCCTCGCGGGCTTTCTTCCGCCGTGGAGGAGTCTGTTTGACTTCCGGCTCCTCGTCAAGATCGGCAGGAGACATCGCTGCGCGCCGACGTCTTGAAAGAATTTTTTTCTGCTTTGGGGGAACCGGCTGTTCATCCGGTTCTATCTCGTTCTGACTGACCGGTTCGGATTCCTCTTCGGGTTCAGGCGAAAGTTCTTCCTTCTGATCATCGTAATAATGACGGGTCTGACCGGGAGGAACACCGATTTTCCGACGCCGAACAGGCATCTTGTCAGGATCTATATCAAATTCGTGATTCATTTAATTGATTAAAATTGAGGAGAAAAACATCTGTCGGTTAAGTTCAGAGCGCTTTTAAACGAGCAATATAGTCTTTAGGATCATCAGCCTTAAAAACAGCGCTCCCGGCCACCAGCACATCCGCACCGGCTTCTGCCAAACGCTTGCCGGTTTCGAGATTGACACCACCGTCTATCTCTATAAGAGCTTTCGAACCTGACTGTTTAATCAGTTCTTTGAGTCTGATAGTTTTGGATACAATGTTCTCAATAAATTTCTGACCGCCAAAGCCCGGATTAACACTCATGAGCAGGACCATATCCAGATCGGTTATTACGTCTTCGAGCATGAACACCGGCGTCGACGGATTAAGGGTGACCGCCGCTTTCATACCGGCGGCCTTAATCGATTGAATCGTCCTGTGAAGATGTACCGAAGCTTCCTGATGAACGTTCATAATCTCGGCCCCGGTATCTCTCACCTGACTGACATATCGTTCCGGCTGGACAATCATCAGATGCACATCGAGAGGTTTGGTTGCCTTTTTTGCGATTGCTTCCATAACCGGAAATCCAAATGAAATATTTGGAACGAACACACCGTCCATCACGTCTATGTGAAACCAGTCTGCCTGAGACTCGTTGATCATGGCCACGTCACGGTCAAGATTACCGAAGTCGGCCGACAGCATTGAAGGGGAAACTATCATTGGAATAAACTTCTAAGTCTTAATTTATTTGTTTTCTGTCACTTCGCGTTTTTTCATCGATTTGTAGACGATATAGGCCACACAAATCAGGAGAAGAGCAACCCCGGCCATTGATAAATAGCTGTTGTATTTCTCAATCGTGTCAAGAAGAGACTGCAAAGGAACTGTTCGACCAAGCCAATATCCAAGCGCTCCGAGTATTCCGTTCCAAAGGATTGCTCCGAGTCCGGTAAAGATAACAAACTTTGCAATATTCATTTTTGCAAGTCCGGCCGGAATAGAAATTAACTGACGTACAGCCGGAATCAGTCGGCCGATGAACGTCGAAACGGCACCATGTTCATCGAAATATCGCTCGGCTTTGTCAACTTTTTCTTTGTTCAAAAGGCAGATGTGACCGAGTCGCGAATCAGCAAATTTATACACAACCGGGCGTCCGATCCACATTGAGAGATAATAGTTTATCAATGCGCCTACAATTGCTCCGGCAGTTGCCACCAAAACTATAAGAAAAATATTCATGTTTCCCTGAGTGGCGGCGAGATAAGCAGCCGGGGGGACAACGAGCTCACTGGGAAACGGCACGAAAGAGCTTTCAATAATCATAAACAGAAAGACAAACCAATAATCGGCCGAGTCTATGAACCACTGAAAAAAAGCGTTAGCATCAAAAATCGAGAAAGCCGGTACAGCAGCTAATATTGTATCGAACATATTGAATTAGTTTTATTACAAAGTAAATGCAAAGGTACGGATAATCTCTGAGATTTTCCACTCCTACAAAACGAAAAAATCGGTGGTCCGCTAAAGTTGCTTACCACCGATTTTCATGTATCGTATTGAATCCGGTTTAGTCGGGTTCGACCGCATCCGGAGCTACTCCATGAGGAAGTGTTTTGTGTAGCCAGATGAAGCCTATGAGACCTGCAAGAACAGAACCTACGACGATACCCAGTTTTGCATGGTTCAGAAGCTCGGCCATAGTCGGATCTCCTCCGAACGACAGGGTCGCGATGAAAAGAGACACCGTAAATCCGATACCACCCAACATGGCGATCGATGCCATCTGGTGCCAGTCGGAATGAGCAGGCATAGGCGCCAGTTTGAGTTTGACGGTGATCCAGGAGAACAGCAATATTCCCACAAATTTTCCGACTACAAGACCAAGAATCACCGCAAGAGAAATACCTTCGAATATCGAGGCAGGATTCATGTCAAGCAGGAAAATGCCGGCATTGGCAAAAGCAAACAGTGGAACGATGAAATAGTTGACAATCGGATGAAGCGTATCTTCAAGGTCCTGAAGCGGAGAAATTACCTTGTCAGATGCCGATTCGACCTGCTTGAGCCAGTTCATCTGGTCTTTAGACAAAATTGTTTTTTTCGTAAGATCGTCTTCGTCCTGTTCACGGAAATGGCCGATGGCTTTTCTTATTTTCTTGATGTACTTTTTGGGTGCGAACACCGGGGTCGCGGGTACACAGAAGGCGACTAATACACCGGCGATGGTGGGATGGATTCCGGCGTTAAGGAAAAGGAACCAAACGACGCCACCAATTCCGATGTAAAAAATCTTTGATTTGATATGAAGAGCAGACCCAAGCAAAAGGATACCGAGAAGAACGGCCGCATAAACCAGCAGAATACCCTCGATGTGAGTCGAATAGAAAACAGCGATTACTACGATACCACCAATATCATCTACAACCGCGAGCGTTGTCAGAAAGATCTTCAACGATAATGGAACACGTTTGCCGAGCATAGCGAGCACACCGAGAGAAAACGCAATATCGGTAGCCATCGGAATGGCCGCACCTCCGGCATAATCCGTGCCGCGGCTGAGGACAAAGAAAATTAAAACGGGGATAAGCATACCGCCTATCGCCGCCACTATCGGCAAGAGTGCCTGTTTAAAAGAAGACAGCTCACCAACAAGAATTTCACGTTTGATTTCCAGACCTATGGTAAAGAAAAACACAGCCATAAGCGCATCGTTTATGAACGATAACAGAGTCATCGGATGACCCGAATGGCTGAACAGGTTGAAGTCTCCGAGTTGAAGTCTGACTTCCTGATCCCAGAAAGCGAAATAATGGGTGTTAAGACCCGGAATATTTGCAACGGCCAAAGCAAGTACAGTCGCCAAAATCAGGATATTACCTCCCGTCGCATGACGTCTGATAGCTTGACGAGCGGCAAAAAAAACAGAATGTTCAGCCATAGGAGCAGGCTGCGGCATACTTCCGGAGGTTGAATCGGTTCTTTCCATAGTTTGAATGATATAATGTTGATGAACGGATGTGACTTTATGTATATTGAACAACCGAAATCCGAAATTGTCGAAAAACAGTTGATATTTTTTTGAATAGTTATCACACGGATGATTGGAAATAGCAAAGGAAGTTTGTAACTTTGTCTTCCCAAATCACGCTTATTAATGGATAAAGACACTAACAGCCACTATAATAAAAAGAATAAGGGTTTCACCGCCAATACAATCGCTGAAACCGGAGGGCGTATCGTTCCACGCGACAAGGATCTCGAAGAGGCGGTGCTCGGTGCTTTAATGCTCGAAAAAGACGCCTATACGATTGTCTGTGATATTCTTAAACCCGATTGTTTCTATGAACCGAACAACCGGGCTGTCTACGAAGCGATCCAGACACTCGGCGCGTCTCAGCGTCCTATCGATATGCTGACTGTTACCGAACAGATGCGTCTTAACGATACACTTGACATGGTGGGTGGTCCCGTATTTATCGCCGAACTGACATCCAGGGTTGCATCGGCGGCCCACGTCGAGTTTCACGCACGCATCGTTGCCCAGAAATATCTCGCGCGAGAGCTGATCTCGTTTGCTTCCAACATCGAGTCAAAGGCTTTTGACGAATCTAACGACGTCGATGACCTCCTCCAGGAAGCCGAAGGCAAACTATTCGAGATCAGCCAGCGAAATGTTAAGAAAGACGTAACTCAGGTTGATCCGGTCGTTAGCCAGGCTCTTCAACAGATACAGGCAGCCGCTAACAGAAAATCAGGACTCTCAGGACTTGAGTCGGGATACCATGAACTTGACCGTCTCACTTCTGGATGGCAGGCAAGTGACCTGATAATCATTGCAGCCCGTCCGGCCATGGGTAAAACCGCTTTTGTCCTGTCGATGGCGAAAAATATGGCTATCAACTACAATACCCCCGTCGCTGTCTTCTCACTCGAAATGTCAAACCTTCAGCTCGTAAACCGTCTGATCAGTAACGTTTGTGAAATCGATGGCGGCAAAATCAAGAGCGGGAATCTGAACCCTATCGAATGGGAACAGCTCATGTCACGAATCAAGCTTCTGAATGGCGCGCCTCTCTTTATCGATGATACTCCTTCGCTCTCAGTCTTCGAACTTCAGACAAAAGCCCGCCGCCTGGTTCGCGAACATCACGTCAAGTGTATAATCATCGACTATCTTCAGCTAATGAATGCTTCGGGAATGAAATTCGGCTCGCGCGAGCAAGAAGTCAGTATGATTTCCCGTTCGCTCAAACAGCTGGCGAAAGAACTTGATATTCCGATTTTTGCACTTTCCCAGCTTAACCGCTCGGTCGAAAGCCGAACCGACGGAAAACGCCCTCAGCTTAGCGACCTCCGTGAATCGGGTGCCATTGAGCAAGACGCGGATATTGTTTGCTTCATTCATCGTCCGGAGTATTACCTGCGGTCTGACACCGATGCAAACGGTAACGACATCCGTGGTTTGGCCGAGTTTATTGTCGCCAAGCACAGAAGTGGCTCGGTCGATGATGTCAAAATGAGATTCCGCGCACGTTTTGCACGTTTTGAAAATTGGGACGAGGATCCGACCGAAATGGGCATGACTTCTGTCGGTTCGAGTCTTAACAACCCTGGTAGCGCCGGCGTACCCCCCGCCGGAGGCTCCACTCAATTCGGAGGAGGCAGTATTCCTTTGAGCACCAGTGACGAGCCTACGCCATTTTAATATTTGAATATATATATCTTCAACAAACAATATGTACCGAAAAGGAAAACTATACTTCCGCTACGGAACCATGGGGTCTGCAAAGACGGCCATGTTGCTCACTACCGCTTATAACTTCGAAGAGCGAAAAATGAGCTACCTCTGCATGAAACCGATCATCGATACTCGCGAAGGAGGCGAATCGGTGATAAAATCGCGCATCGGTATTCAACGTCATTGTGAATGGATCTACCCCGAAACCAATATCTATAATTTTGTAAAGGACCTATTCAAGAACACTGAGAAATTTATCGAATGGTTTCTGATTGACGAGGCACAATTTCTGTCGGTCGCTCAGATTGACCAGCTCGCGCGCATTGTCGATGACTTCGGATCAAACGTAATCTGTTATGGACTTCGAACAGATTTCAAGAGTCATCTATTCGATGGCTCAAGACGTCTTTTCGAGATTGCCGACACTATAGATGAGATAAAATCGACATGTAACTGCGGTCGTAAAACGATCATCAACGCAAGAATAGACCGCGACGGCAACTTCGTCAGCGAAGGTGCCCAGGTCGAGATCGGCGGGGATGACCGTTATGTATCTGTATGTCGAAAATGCTGGCGCAACAAAAAAATTGAACAAAGTTCGAGAGATGTCTTACCTTTTATCTTTGACACGGCCGATGAGGACTCTTAATCAATTGACCCGAAACATTTTTATCCTATTGTTTCTTCTACTGACGAGTTTTTCGTCATCGGCACTCAATTTCAATAACGAGTCGCTCAATTACAAGGTAATGTATAAATGGGGACTGGTCCACAAACAGGCCGGTCATGCCACACTGGCGTTGAAAAAGAGTGGCGATGAATATATCACCAAGCTCACCGCTTCGAGCGAAAAGTGGGCTGACCGCTTTTTTAAGGTCCGAGATACCCTTTCAGGCGTCGTAAAAATCTCTTCATTCAAACCGGTGATTTACGAAAAAATATCCAATGAAGGAGGTGAACGGAAACACGATATAGTTAAATATACGTATTCGGGGAAAGATGTCTCCGCGTCATGCTCACGCAAGAAATGGAATAAAAAAGGTGAACTTAAAGTCGATGAACGACGGACGCTATCGGCGACCGGGACAGCTATCGACATGCTCTCTTCGTTTTATTACATGCGACTCCTACCATACGAATCTTGGAAAACCGGTCACTCTGTCAGTATCAGTCTTTTTTCAGGGAAACGTAAAGAAATACTTACGATAAAGTATATCGGTCTGACTACTCTTAAACTGGATGACAAGGATTACAAATGCTATCATATCAGCTTTAATTTCACTGATCCTTCAAAACCCGGGAAAGCAAGTAGCGACGCCATGGAAGCCTGGATTTCGGCCGACAGTAACCGGATTCCGCTTAAACTCGAAGGGAAGCTTACCGTCGGAAAAGTCCACTGCCTATATACCGGTTCAACGAGATAAATGCAGCAGAATCTGTCGCGAAAATAAAATTATTCGTAACTTTGTAGCATAATTATAAATAGAAAACAAAACGACATATATATGACTAACGAAACCAATCCCAGCCGCGACGTCCGCGTCCGCTTTGCCCCCTCTCCCACAGGTCCTCTGCATATTGGTGGTGTCAGAACCGCCCTCTACAATTATCTCTTCGCGCGCAAAAATGGCGGAAAAATGATTCTCCGAATCGAAGACACCGATTCTCAACGTTTTGTTCCGGGTGCGGAAGATTATATCAACGAAGCGCTTAACTGGCTCGGTATTGAAATTGATGAAGGCGTACGCGAAGGTGGCCCTTATGGCCCATATAAACAAAGTGAACGCCGTGATATCTATCGCGAACACGTTAAAATGCTTCTCGATAATGATAAAGCATATATAGCCTTTGACACTCCGGAGGAACTTGCGGCAAAACGCGAGGAAATCAAGAATTTCCAATATGACGCTTCGACACGAATGTCAATGCGTAACTCGCTGACTCTTTCTCCCGACGAAGTAAAGAAACTGATTGACGTAGGTGCACAATATGTTGTACGCTTCAAGGTTGAACCCGGACGCGATGTACTCGTCGATGACCTTCTGCGCGGTCCGGTTACAATCAAGAGCGATATTCTTGATGACAAGGTGCTGTTCAAGAGTGCTGACGATCTTCCGACCTATCACTTGGCAAACATCGTGGATGACCATCTGATGAAAATTTCACATGTTATCCGCGGCGAAGAGTGGCTTCCCTCGGCACCCCTACATGTCCTTTTGTATGAAGCGTTCGGTTGGCAGGATACAATGCCGCGCTTTGTCCATCTTCCCCTCTTGCTCAAGCCTGACGGAAAAGGAAAACTCTCGAAACGCGACGGTGACCGACTCGGATTCCCGGTTTTCCCGCTCGAATGGCATGATCCCAAATCTGGTGAGACATCAAGCGGCTACCGTGAAAGCGGCTATCTGCCCGAAGCTGTCATCAACTTCCTTGCATTGCTGGGTTGGAATCCCGGTGACGATACAGAAGTTATGTCGATGGAAGAGCTGAAATCCAAATTTGATTTCGGCCACTGCTCTCGTGCGGGTGCGAAATTCGCATACGAAAAAGGCAAATGGTTCAACCACCAGTATCTCGAACACAAAACGGACGAAGAACTGGCCGAACTTTTCAAACCG
Source organism: uncultured Bacteroides sp. (assembly GCA_964454925.1). Classification (GTDB taxonomy): domain Bacteria; phylum Bacteroidota; class Bacteroidia; order Bacteroidales; family Muribaculaceae; genus CAG-873. The sequence goes on along the minus strand of CAYVXC010000034.1, from coordinate 4,790 downwards.
ATTCTCAAAGACCACGGAATCAATCCCGATGATTTCGGCGATGACTATATCCAACGCGCTGTCGGAATGGTCAAAACACGCGTGAATTTTATCCCCGAACTGTGGGACCAGACTAAATTCTTCTTTGTCGCTCCGACCGAATATGAGCCAAAAGCAGTTAAAAAACGTTGGAGCGCCGAGATGCCCGGCCGGATGAAACAACTTGTCGAACAACTCAAGCTTCAGCCGACTTTCGAATCAAAGCCAACCGAAGATGCTATTCTGAAATGGATCAGCGATAACGGGATGCATCTCGGTAACGTTATGAATGCATTCCGTCTTGCTGTAGTCGGACAATGTACAGGTCCACACATGTTTGACATCACCGAACTGATCGGTCCCAAGGAAACAATTGAACGCATTGAGCGTGCAATTGACGCCATCCCAGTGCCTGAACCCTGATGAAACTTATCTATAACGCCGGAATAAGCCTATACGGCGCAGCTGCCCGTCTGGCGGCTATTCGTTCAGATAAAGCACGCCGCTTTGTCGACGGCCAGCGAACAGCCCTTTCTGAACTGAAAAGGCTTACCGACGAACGCGCTCCCGAAGGTTACGATTTCTGGTTTCATGCGGCTTCGCTCGGCGAATTCGAACAAGCTCGACCACTGATCGAAGCCATAAGGAAAAAGAATAGCGATACAAAAATCCTGTTGACATTCTTCTCTCCTTCAGGATATGAAGTCAGGAAAAACTATAAAGAAGTTACTACCGTTGCATATCTGCCGTCTGACACGGCAGATAATGCACGGCA
>CAYVXC010000034.1:0-3897 GCA_964454925.1 uncultured Bacteroides sp. | reverse complement strand
GTTGCCGGTGATACTCGTTTTGACAGAGTTAGCGAAATTCGAAAGAACGGCAAATCTTTTAAGAACATTGAATCATGGAAGGGCGATGAATTTACTATAGTCGCCGGTTCTTCATGGGGCCCTGACGAACTCAGATACATACCGTGGCTAAATGATCATCCCAAAGTCAAGGCCATCATCGCACCACACGAATTCGACCAGAAACGTTTGGATGAAATCAGATCGATGCTTACCCACCCTTCTATATTATGGAGCGATATAGACTCTAATTCCGAAATTCCCGAAAGTGTACAAACGGTTATCGTCGATACATTCGGATTGTTGTCGTCGCTCTATAGGTATGCCGATACAGTATTGATTGGAGGTGGCTTCGGATCCGGGATTCATAACATAAACGAAGCCGCCGTTTGGGGTGTCCCCGTATTATTCGGACCACGACATAAGAAATTCAAGGAGGCAACCGACCTTATTTCTGCAGGCGGAGCTTTCGAATATCATACGACTGAGGATGCGGCCCGTCTGTTGACTCTTCTTAAAAATGATGAAGGCAAAAGAAAGCAGGCTGCTGAAACCGCAGCCCGCTATATCGAGGAAAATATCGGAGCATCAGATATGATTCTCCAATATATTTTATAATTGACAACCGGACTTACTCCATAAATTTTGCCCGTCTCAGGAATTCGATAAATACATCAGAAAAATGTTCTGATGCTTCGCGGGTATAGCGCACATCGGTAAAAACCTGGGCCAAGGTTTCCTTTCCGTTTTCTTCAATAAATTTCTTTGAATCTTCGCGGTTTTCCTTTTCTTCATAAAACTTGTCTATATCCTTTTCCCCGGGAACACGATAGGTCTCATGATGTATGAACGATTCGACCGGCAGACGGTCTGACTTCTCACTTTCGCCTTCGGGCCATCCGAGTGCGACCGTAATGACCGGTACTACCAGTTCCGGCAAACAGAGAGTATCTGCAATCATGGGAGCATTATAGGTTGTCGTTCCCAGGTAGCACGTGCCGAGACCTTCGTTCTCAGCAATCGTAACGAATTGCTGGGCAAAAATAACCGCATCGAGCATCGCCGCTATAAACGACTGAAAGTTGTTGTATCCCGGAACTGCTTTCCGCCGTTCACACCAACGGACAAAGCGGTTATAGTCGGCACAAAATGTCAGGATGACCGGTGCATTCATATAGGCCGGCTGGCTGAAATGGGCAGGTGCGAGTTCTGCTTTCTTATCTTTGTCTCGCGTGATAATTACGGAATATAGCTGCATATTTCCCGTGGTAGGAGCATGGGCGGCTCCCTCGAGCATTTGCTCGATAAGGCTATCTGAAACCGGTTTATCAGAGAAGTTCCTGACAGAAACTCGATTGAGAAAATATTGGTTCATAAATAATATATTTGCGAATCAGATGATGCTGAAAAATTATTGAACAAAGTTAACAATAAAAACCTAAACAACAAAGCAAAATTTATTTTTGGGAAACTTTTTCACCGCTCTGCAAAATTATAATATTGATAATCAGTTTATTAATTTTCAAAATAGAAAACTTTGCATACATGTAGAAAAATATGTGTTAAAATATTTGGAAAGTAAAAATAAAATGAGGAACTTTGCAACCGCTGTTCGGACACATGTCAGGGCACCTTCATATAGCGCCAATTATAAACGAAAACTAATCATATTAACCCGTCACTTTTGGCGGACCGACCTTAACCCCTATTTCAACTTATGGAAAATCAGGAAGTCTCAAAAAAGACTTATACCTATGAAGAAGCGTACGATGCCACTCTCAAATATTTTGGCGGCGATGACCTCGCCGCGCGTGTATGGGTATCGAAATATGCACTCAAGGACTCTTTCGGCAACATCTTCGAGGAGACGCCGGACGATATGCACCGTCGTATAGCCGGTGAAATCGCCCGAATTGAGAAAAAATATCCGAATCCGATGAGTGCCGATGAGGTATTCGACCTGATGAAAAATTTCCGTTACATCGTTCCGCAAGGCAGCCCTATGTCTGGAATCGGTAATAATTATCAGGTCGGTTCGCTATCGAATTGTTTTGTGATCGGCCTCGACGGTCATCCCGACTCATACGGTGGCGTAATCAGAATCGACGAAGAACAGGTTCAGCTGATGAAACGCCGCGGCGGTGTCGGTCACGATTTGAGTCACATCCGTCCAAAAGGAACACCGGTCAAGAATTCAGCTTTGACCTCTACCGGCCTTGTCCCCTTCATGGAACGCTACTCAAATTCAACACGCGAAGTAGCTCAAGACGGGCGGCGCGGCGCACTGATGTTGACCGTCTCAATCAAACATCCTGACAGCGAAGCGTTTATTGATGCTAAAATGGAACAGGGAAAGGTTACAGGTGCCAATGTATCGGTCAGACTTGATGATGAATTCATGAAAGCTGCCGTTGAAGGAAAGACCTATCAGCAGACCTATCCCATAAACAGTGAGAATCCTTCGATTACCAAAGATATCGACGCACAGGCCCTCTGGAACAAAATTATCCATAACGCATGGAAATCAGCTGAACCCGGTGTACTTTTCTGGGATACAATCCGTCGTGAGAGCGTTCCCGACTGCTATGCTGATCTCGGATTCGAAACGATTTCCACTAATCCGTGCGGTGAAATTCCCTTGTGTCCTTACGACAGCTGTCGTCTGCTTGCCATCAACCTTTATTCATACGTAAAGAATCCTTTCACCCCCGAAGCCGAATTCGACTTCAAGTTGTTCCGCGAACATGTCGCCAAAGCCCAGAGGATAATGGATGACATTATCGATCTCGAAATGGAAAAGATCGAGAAAATCCTCAAAAAAGTCGACAATGACCCGGAAACTGAAGAAGTGAAATGGGCAGAACACAATCTTTGGGAAAAAATCAAAACAAAAACTCTCAAAGGTCGTCGTACAGGTGTCGGCACAACAGCCGAAGGCGATATGCTCGCTGCCCTTGGATTGAAATACGGAACCAAAGAAGCCACCGACTTCAGCGAAAAAGTTCATAAAGAACTTGCGCTGGCGGCTTACAGATCTTCTGTCAACATGGCCGGCGAACGTGGTGCGTTCGAAATTTTCGATGCCGAACGTGAAAAAAATAATCCCTATATCAACCGACTCAAAGAAGCCGATCCCGAGCTGTATGAGATGATGGTCAAACAGGGACGACGCAATATCGCATGCCTGACTATTGCTCCCACCGGAACAACCTCACTCATGACCCGCACGACATCGGGCATCGAACCTGTCTTCCTCCCCGTCTACAAACGCCGCCGCAAAGTAAATCCCAACGATGTGAATGTCCGCGTGGACTATGTCGATGACAGCGGTGATTCGTTCGAAGAATATATCGTCTATCATCCTAAGTTCGTAGACTGGATGAAGATCAACAACATCCCTGTTCACCAGAATTACACACAGGAAGAGCTCGACGAACTGGTCGCGCGTTCTCCCTATTCGGGCGCAACCTCCAACGACGTCGACTGGCTTGAAAAAGTTAAGATGCAGGGCCGCGTACAGAAGTGGGTCGATCACTCGATTTCTGTCACAATCAATTTGCCTGCGACCGTAAGCGAAGAACTCGTCAATCAGCTATATATCGAGGCATGGAAATCGGGCTGTAAAGGATGTACGGTCTACCGTGACGGTTCTCGTTCGGGTGTACTTGTAGCCCTTGAAAAGAAACCCGAGGCTCAGACAGATATTCTTCCCCACGTCATCAAGCGTCCGATCGAACTTGAAGCTGACGTTGTCCGTTTCCAGAACAACAAAGAAAAATGGATTGCTTTTGTCGGCCTTGTAGACGGAAAACCCTACGAAATTTTTACCGGTCTGGCCGATGATGAAGACGGCATCTTCTGCCCGAAATCTGTCACTAA